>NZ_JAHRFA010000003.1:142496-167598 GCF_020883045.1 Microcoleus sp. CAWBG58
CTGCCCGATTGCCCAAATTTATCAAAAAGTTCCAGGTATTATATGATGAAATATGAAAGCAGATCCTCTGTACTTTACAAAAATCTTAAACCTGGTTCGTAGTGAGGACTTTAGTCCTTCTTTAGAATCCAAAGAAGGACTGAAGTCCTCACTACGAACCTAAATTAAGTCCTCACCTTGAAAAGTATAAACTTTCGCTGCCCGATTGCCCAAATTTATCAAAAAGTTCCAGGTATTATATGATGAAATATGAAAACAGATCCTCTGTACTTTACAAAAATCTTAAACCTGGTTCGTAGTGAGGACTTTAGTCCTTCTTCAGAATCCAAAGAAGGACTGAAGTCCTCACTACGAACCTAAATTAAGTCCTCACCTTGAAAAGTATAAATTTTCGCTGCCCGATTGCCCAAATTTATCAAAAAGTTCCAGGTATTATATGATGAAATATGAAAGATTTTTTTCAACCCCGAAATCCTTTGGTTCGTACCTTCGGACAAACCTTAAAACGCTGCTGTCCAGAGGCACTTAACTTGCTAAATTCCGGTGCCATCGAAACAGAAATCGACTTATTTAAAAAACGTTATCAACAATCGCTGCCCGAAACATTTTATGATTTTTATCGCTGGTATAACGGTTCGGCTTACGAGAGTTCAGAAAATCAGTGGCTGTTGCCTTTTGAACACGGCAGGAGTATTTTATCTTTGGCATCAATTACCAATGAGAAAAAATTTTGGGACGCCCACAGTCAAATTAATTTTCAAGAATGGCAGCCCGGAGAATATTGGAACAAAGCATGGATTCCGTTTATGAAAGTAGATAATTTGTGGCTGCGGGTTGTGGATACACAGGGCTGTTTCGGCGGTATTCCCGGACAAATCATCAGTTTCGAGTGCCAAGGCGAACCTTTCAGAAGTATTGAATGCGATTCCTTTGATAAGTGGCTGGAAACTGCGATCGCCAAAATTGAGTTAGAATATTTGTTTGCAGAGTTTCACGAAATCGGCTTTGAGGAAGAAAAGGCAGTATTTGCGATCGAAAAACGCATCAATCCGCACCGGCGCAGCGTCAAATTAGTACCTAGAAACACATAAAATATCTGGCAAAGAGAGGACTGAAGTCCTTACGGCAAACCAGGTTCGTAGTGAGGACTTTAGTCCTTCCTCGGAAGTGAAAGAAGGACTGAAGTCCTCACTACAAACCTAAATGACAACTCACACACTAAAAAATAATGATTAAAACTTTATACCTTTCAGACATAAAATACCTGGTAAATAGAGGACTGAAGTCCTCACTACAAACCAGGTTCGTAGTGAGGACTTTAGTCCTTCCTCGGAAGTGAAAGAAGGACTGAAGTCCTCACTACAAACCTAAATGACAACTCACAAAGAAAACAATGATTAAAATTTTACACCTTTCAGACATTCACATGGGCAGCGGCTTTTCCCACGGCCGCGTCAATCCAGAAACCGGGTTAAATACGCGGCTGGAAGACTTCGCGGCGACGCTAAGTAAATGTATGGATAGAGCAATTTCTGAACCCGTAGATTTAGTCATATTCGGCGGGGATGCTTTCCCGGATTCGACGCCGCCACCGTTTGTTAAGGAGGCTTTTGCGAGCCAATTCAGCCGCTTAGTAGAAGCGCAAATTCCGACGGTTTTGCTAGTAGGAAATCACGACCAACATTCCCAGGGACAAGGCGGCGCGAGTTTGGGAATTTATAGGACTTTGGGAATACCTAAGTTTATTGTAGGCGATCGCCTCGACACGCACCTCATACACACCCGCAGCGGGCCCGTACAGGTGGTTACGCTGCCTTGGTTGACGCGATCGACCTTAATGACGCGATCGGAGACTGAAAGCCTTTCTGTAGGCGACGTTAACCAATTATTAACCGAAAAACTGACGATCGCCATGGAAGGCGAAATCCGGCGCCTCGATCCAAATATCCCCACCGTACTATTAGCGCACTTAATGGCAGATAAAGCAAGCCTGGGTGCAGAGCGTTTTTTAGCAGTCGGCAAAGGCTTTAACATACCCGTTGCCATGCTAACACGCCCTTGTTTCGACTACGTTGCCCTCGGTCACGTCCACAAACACCAAAATCTCAACGCCAACAACAATCCGCCCGTAATTTATCCCGGAAGCATCGAACGAGTTGACTTTAGCGAAGAGAAAGAAGACAAAGGCTTTGTGTTGGTTAATTTGGAAAGGGGGAAAGCTGAGTGGGAATTTTGCACTTTGCCGGTGCGGGTGTTTCAGACGATTAAGGTGAATGTTTCCGAATCGGAAAACCCGCAAACCGAGTTGGTGAAAGCCATTGGGAAGAAGGAAATCCAAGATGCTGTCGTCAGATTGATCTACCAATTGCGATCGGAACAATTAGACTTAATAGACAACGCCGAATTGCACGCACTTCTCGGCGCAGCCCACAGCTACACAATTCAGCCGGAATTAGTCAGTCAGCTAGCAAGGCCGCGGTTGCCAGAATTAAATGCTAACAACAGTATAGAACCTTTAGATGCTTTAAAAACTTATCTGGCAAGTCGCGAAGATTTGAAAGATCTTACTGACAGTATGCTAGAAGCCGCACGGGATTTGTTAGGAGTTGAAGAAGAAGCTTTAGTCGAATTCTAGTAAGTTATCTCAATTCTCAGGATGAGGTACGTTGTTGGGCTTCAGCCCTCTTACATCTTTTTGATAAACGCTATATATCAATTATGGCTGTACCGGAATGATTTAACCGCAGAGAACGCAGAGAACACAGAGGAAGAGAAGAGAGAGAGAGATGAATAATTCCGATATTAACAGATTTGATATAACTAGAGGTAAAAATGAGAATCAATAAGATTTCTGTCACCAAACTTTTTGGAGTATTTAACCATCCAGTTTCGCTCAACATGGAAGATAGAATCACGATTATTCACGGACCGAATGGAGTTGGTAAAACAGCCTTACTCAGGTTGATTAATGGATTTTTTAATTCCCAATATTCTGAATTATTCAGTATTCCTTTTGCCGAATTTATAGTAAATTTTGATGATTGCAGTCACCTGCAAATAACTAAATCAGTCCTTCCATCCAGTGATGATAAAAAACATCAACAATTAACCTTGGATTTTTGGGGTTGTGACGGTGAATTAAAATCAGATAAAATACCAACATCATCCCGAAATTTAACAAGTATTCTTGACGATAAGATTAACGAGTTAACTTTTATGCAAAAAAAGATGAATATAATGATGAAACAACTAGGGGTAGCAATAGGAACAGGAACTATGCCGTTAGAAGATACTCTTAAACGTTCCGATAAATTACAAGATGCAGATTTAGAAATTGTCAAAAAAGAATCCAAGTGGCTGTCAGAATTAAAAAAACAATTCCAGGTTAGTTTGATAGAATCTCAACGTTTGTCATATCTCTCAGCTTTCCCTCAAGGATGGGTAGGTTGGGAACCCCCATCAATGATTTTGTCTGTTGATACTTATTCTAAAGAACTGGCAAAAAATATTCAAACAAAACTAGCTGAATACGCTACATTGTCTCAATCTCTTGACAGAACTTTTCCGGCAAGAGTTGTTAATGACAAAGCACCCTCAGATTTCACAGAAGAAACATTGCGAAATAAATTCAATGAAATTGAAGAACAACGTTCTCGTCTAATAAAAGCTGGTCTTTTAGACAAAGATGAAACTCCTGATTTTCAAGTACAGCCAAATATTGATGAAACAACTAAAAATATTTTATACTTTTATGTAAAAGATGTAGAGACAAAGAATACAATTTTTAACGAACTCGTAACTAAAATAGAACTATTTCAAATAATTATTAAACAGAGATTTCTTTATAAAAATCTCAGGATAGACAAAGACGAGGGTTTTATATTTACAACTCCCGATGGTAAGCCTTTGTCACCTAACGACTTATCTTCGGGGGAACAGCACGAATTAGTGATACTTTATGAGTTGTTATTCAAAGTTAAACCTAACTCGCTCGTTCTGATTGACGAACCAGAAATTTCGCTGCACGTAGCGTGGCAAATCGAGTTTCTCAAAGATTTGCAAGCAATCATCAAACTGGCAAACTTTGACGTGTTGTTAGCTACTCACTCTCCAAGTATTATAGACGATAGATGGGATTTGACAGTGGGGTTAAAAGGACCAGTTGAATGAGAGAATACATTACCCCTAACTTCATTGCTAACCAAATCCGCCTGCTGCGAGATCGAGCTCAATATACTGAACATTCTTTTCTAATCGCTGAGGGAGACACAGATTCGCGGGTATGGAAGAATTTGGTAGACTCGACAAAGTGTCGTGTAGAAAATGCCCATAACAAAAACAATGCTGTTGCTGTGCTAAATATACTTGAACAAGGTAACTTTCCTGGTGTTTTAGCTGTGGTTGATGCGGATTTTGATATACTAGAAGGAAGTGTTCCACTCAGTCCAAATTTGCTGTTCACAGATACTCACGATTTGGAAACTATGCTGCTGAAGTCGCCAGCACTTGAAAAGGTGCTTTCGGAACACGGTTCAGCAAAAAAAATTGAGAGTTTTGCTCAAGATATCCGTCAGACTTTATTAGAGAGTGCCAAAGCTATCGGTTATTTGCGATGGGCTTCGCTGAAGTTTAACTATTGTTTAAAATTTGAAGGTTTAGACTTTGATAAATTTATAGATAAGGAAACATTGGCATTAAAATCGGAGTTGATTCAAACTGTGAAAAATAAATCTCAAAAGCAAGGACTTGACGAACAAGAAATTAGAGCAAAGATGGATAGCTTAAAAACAGATGCTCAAGATATATGGTATATTTGTTGCGGTCACGATATGATTGCTATTTTGCAGATCGCACTTTGTAAAGCCCTAGGCACGTGCAACTCCAAGCAAGTTGAGCCAGATGTACTAGAAAAAGACCTCAGACTTGCTTACGAGTCTTCTCATTTCCGTCTGACACAACTCTACACCGCCATTCAACACTGGGAAAAAATAAATCAACCTTTCCAGGTTATATCTAATCCGTAGCTTCAACTTTCCCAAAAACCTCACCCGCAGCCAACCGAGTACCATTGGCAAAATCCACGCCAGACTGAACTTTTTTACCAGCCAACTGCACCTCCCGCAATAATAGCAAACCATCGCCAGTTTGGACGATCGCCCCACAGCCCTTTACAACCTTCACAACCTCCCCACTTCCGCCCGACAACTGTGACAAAACAGGCCATTCCCGTTCCAAAACCCTCAACTCCGGCGGTAATTGCAGCCAATATTCCGGGCCCACCGGCACAGTTGCGATTACCTTCAGGGAATTACCGCGAAAAGTCGTAGTGCAATCCGGGAAAAAACCCCTAACTTGATTGTGAAGGGCGATCGCACTTTTCGACCAATCCAGCACAAAATCAGCCGCCTTAATCATCGGTGCATAAGTCGCCTCATCCTCATGCTGAACAACCGGTTTAATTTCCCCATCCCTCAATTTTATCAAAGTTTCCACCAATAAATCCGCTCCAAGTTCCGCCAACCTGTCGCCCAAAGAATCAGCATTATCCAACAGCGTAATTCCCGCAAAAGCCTTCAAAAGCATCGCCCCAGTATCCATGCCAGCATCCATCAGCATAGTAGTAATTCCAGTAGCCTTTTCCCCATCAAAAAGACACCGCTGAATTGGCGCCGCCCCGCGATACTTCGGCAAAATTGAACCGTGAACATTAACGCAAGCCAAACTAGGAATATCCAGAATTTCTTGAGAAATAATTTGGCCGTAAGCCACCACCACAAACACATCAGCCTCCGCTTCCCGCAACTTAGCAACCGTTTCCGCATCCTTCTTAATTCGGCGCGGCTGCCAAACCGGAAGACTGTGATTTAAAGCCACATCTTTTACAGGTGAAGGCATCAATTTATTCCCCCTTCCCCGGCGCTTATCCGGCTGAGTCACCACACCCACAACCTCAAATTCTGGATGACTCAGCAAACTGGATAAAGTAGGAACAGCAAATTCAGGAGTGCCAAAAAAAACAATTTTCATCGATTTTTAGTTAGTTTTTATAATAATAACCACAAAACTACGCCATTAACTCATCTACCGCCACGCTAAAACCGGGCAACACAAGCTGAGTCTTCGCCACCTCACCAGGCTTAAATAAAACTGTCTCACCTTGAGTAATTACTAACACCCAACTACTCTTCGGAAATAGCAGCCAAACTTCCAAACAACCAGACTCTAAATACTCCTGGGCTTTTGCAAAAACATCATCAGCAAAATCGTTAGGCGAAACAATCTCAGCTAGCAGCGGAAAACTCTGCGGCAAAACTGAAAACTCTCCAACTTGCGCCAACAGTTCAGGAGTAATATAAGATACATCAGGTATTCGCCCTTTTTTCAAAGTTTGACAAGTTACTTCCACATAAACCTCGCCCCCTTGAGCGCTTGAGATCATGTAACTTCTCCAGTAATAATCGAGCTTTGATTGAATGCGGCGAGTCTTTGCAGTCATTCCCGGTTTCCCTACTACTTCTCCATTGACAAATTCTACAGGATGTTTGACTATAACTTTACCATCTGCCCACTCCGTCCCATCAGGAGGATTTTGCATCCATTCTTCCAAAGTTAAATCTAACTGTTCTACACTAAAAGTTGTCATCTGACTCACCAATTTTACTGGCCATGTCAATTTTATCATATAGCGCTTCTCAGAAAGACGAGGTACGTTGTTGGGCTTTAGCCCTCTTAGTTGAACTGGTTATGTAAGGTATCAGTCATACCTCATCTTTTTGAGAAAGGCTATATCTGCCAAAACATGAAAAAATCCTTGAATATGCGGCAGCTAGCCAGTCGCAGCTTGTTGGCAGATATCGCACAACCACAGTTGACAGTTGACAGTTGACAGTTGACAGTTAACCTCTACCTAGAACGAAGAGGATTGGAGTAATGAATAGTCCGATCTTAATTTATCCCTCGAAGGCGGGCGGGCTTTCAACCAATTCTTTCTGGTAATATATTCATCACGAACAAGTCCGCCAATGGCTATTAACCGAATTCCCGGATTCGCGCGCGTCGAAAAGCCTGACTTAGCAAAATATCGATCGCACCTGACAGCAATTCCTTGCGATCGGATCTGCCCGCAAGATACACTATAGCCTTTCTCAAAAAGATGAGGTACTCATGGGCATAGGGCATAGGGCATAGGGCATAGGGCATAGGGCATAGGGCATAGGGCATAGGGCATAGGGCATAGGGCATAGGGCATAGGGCATAGGGCATACATCACTTTTTTGACAACCACTATAGGAGGCGGATCTTTCACAATTTTGTTTCAAAATACCTCCAAAGGAGAGACAAATCAACTCCCCCAGACTTCTTCGATTTAACCAGTTTCACCCACCTCTCACGCCCGAAGATTGAGTCTGAAGCCTCCCCCTAAACTGGGGAAATCAAACAAAATGATTCATGGCTTCAATCCTCTTCTATCGACGGAAAAAGATAAGGTACGTTGTTGGGCTTCAGCCCTATACGTTTAAGTGGTTATATTAGCTGTTAGTTATACCTCATCTTTTTGATAAAAGCTATAGCTGTCAACTATCAACTATCAACTATCAACTATCAACCGTCAACTATCAACTATCAACTATCAACTATCAACCGTCAACTATCAACTATCAACTATCAACTGTCAACTATCAACTGTCAACTGTCAACTGTCAACTGTCAACTGATGAACGCGTCCATCTGCGCTTGCCCAAAAAAATTCTTCCCTCTAAGTACAACTAAAAAATTATTTTATCAAAACTTCTCAAAGCACTTAAAATGCAAGTCAAACGAGTTGCCTGCATTTTACTTGCCTTAAATCTACTACTGTTAAACGGTTGTCAAAATATTCCCAAAAATAGCGATTAAATTAAGTTAACGCTTTGGCATGGAATCAATCCCCCACCCAATCGCGATGCATTTAAAACTCTCACCGACAAATTCAACCAAACACATCCCCACATCCAAGTCGAACAAATTTACATCGGCCAGCCCGACCAACAACTGCCAAAAATTCTCACCTCAATAGTAGGAAATGCACCGCCAGACTTGTTGTGGAATGCTGCCACAATGGCAGGCAAACTAGCAGAACTCCAAGCAATTCAACCGCTAGAAAAATGGCTCGACAAATCCCCCATCAAAGGCGAAATCGACCCCTCACTGTTCGAGTCAATGGAACTCGGCGGACACACTTGGTCAATTCCCCTCGCCACCAACAATACAGGAATATTTTACCGTCCCAGCTTGTTTGCAGCAGCAGGAATTAAACAAGTGCCGCAGAATTGGCAAGAATTAAAGCAAACAGCCCGATCGCTCACAAGAGACACCAACGGAGACGGAGGCACAGATCGACACGGCATAGTGATCCCCCTAGGCAAAGGAGAATGGACAGTATTCACCTGGCTGCCATTCATGTTCAGCGCAGGCGGCGAACTCCTGAGAGAAACATCTCAAACTCCCGTACCCCAAATAGACAATCCGGGTTCTCTCGCCGCCTTGGAATTGTGGAAAGACTTGCTAACAGAAGGTTCAGGAATATTATCAGCACCGGAACGCGGTTACGAACTAGAGAACTTTATCGCCGGTAAAGTCGCAATGCAAATCACCGGGCCGTGGACTCTAGCACAATTGCAGCAAAGTGCGATCGACTACGCAGTGATGCCTATACCTGCCCTCAAGCGCTCCGCCACTGTTGTTGGGGGTGAAAACCTATTTTTAATGAAAACCTCCCCAAACCGCGAAAAAGCAGCCCTTGAATTCCTAGAATACGTTCTTGGCGAAGAATTCCAAACTGCCTGGGCCTTGGGTACAGGTTACTTACCAATTAACTTAAAATCGAGAGAGAGCCGAACTTATCAAAGTTTTGTGAAAAAAAATCCTGTTTTGGGAGTATTTTTAGAACAAATGAACTCAGCCCGATCGCGCCCAATTATCTCTGGTTACTCTCGCCTGTCAGAAAATCTTGGCCGTGCCATAGAAGCAACTCTTCTGGGCCGCAACCCCCAAGAGGCTCTTAAAGAAGCTCAAGACCGTTTGAAATTAACCTTAGATATTGCAAAGTGAGATTGGTTATTGGTTATTGGTTATTGGTTATTGGGCATTGGGCATTGGTCATTGGTCATTGGTCATTAGTCATTGGTCATTGGTCATTAGTCATTGGTCATTAGTAATCGGTAATTAACTGTCAACTGTCAACTGTCAACCGTTAACCGTTAACTGTCAACTGTCAACTGTCAACTGTCAACTGTCAACTGTCAAGCGAATTATCATTAGTCATTAGTCATTGGTCATTAATAAGACAAATGACGATTAATAATTAATGAAATTAGACGATCGCTCTCTGGCAACAATCCCTGAAAAAGAGAAAATGTTTTTTGATGTAAATTATCCGCTTTCACTGTATGCAATGACAGCCTTGAAGGCTCGATCAACTAGATTAATTGGTTGAAAATTTTATGAAAATCATTCCAACCTGCACTTACAATCAGAAACCGAGTTGCTTGCCCCGCACTTACCTGAAAGGTCAGATGTTGCGCGGGAGTTATCGGTTCGTTAGATATTATTGATGGCGGTGCAAGATGTTAGAGTTAATAGAGTTGCGATCGCCCGACACGAACAGACACCCGCAGTCGCTCGGTATAAATATTTAGCAAAAACCAAAAATTAACAAACCGAATGCTTAGCCATCACAGATATATTGGCAAACAAGGGATGCTCCCGAAATTGATGCCCAGATCCTATCCGCCGCACAGCCCAAAAAACCGCAACCTCAAAGGCGCCACAAAAGTTATCTCAACAAGTTCTTCGCTTAGCTACCACCCATGACCTACGATCGCCTAACAGACAGATTTTTCCTACCCCGTGCCTGTCCCGTGCTACCTACTGATACCAAAACCAGCATCCACCTTTTCCCTAAACGACAATGCAGAAAAAGTTCTTTAACGCAATCAAAGGACATTCCTGGCGGTACTTCTTGGCAGTAGGCGCGATCGCCCTGATCTACTATTTGGCATCGCAATTCGCCATTGCCACCCTCACCCTGAGTTCAGAAATTTACCCCATGTGGCCAGCAGCAGGAATTGCTCAAGTCGCTCTGCTGCTGTTTGGGCGGCAACTGTGGCCGGGAATTGCGATCGGCGCCTTCCTGTTCATCATGAGCGCACCGGCGGCCAGCATCGGCACTGCTTTGATCTCAGCGGGCGCCAGAGCCCTGCAAGCGTGGACGGGAACTTATCTGCTACAGCGCATTAACTTTAGCGCCGGACTCGATCGACTCAAAGACGTTTTAGGAATAGTCGGACTAGCAGCCTTAGCATCTACCCTAATCAACTCCACCATCGGCAGTATCATCGTGTGCGTGAGCGGTTTCTCTAGCTGGAACAATTTTGGGACGATTTGGGGGACTTGGTGGGTAGGAGACGCGATGGGAATTTTGCTCGTCGCCCCGCTGCTGCTGACATGGCACAAATTACCGAAAATCCCAACCCATCGCAAACAGATAGTTGAACGAATTATTTGGCTGCTGCTGCTGCTAGCAATCGGCTGGCTCGTCTTCTGTTCCCGCACCCGCGCGGCCTACGCTCGCTATCCCCTAGAATACTTACCATTTCCCCTAGTAGTTTGGGCTGCCTTTCGATTCGGCCAGCGCTACACAGCCCTCGCCAACTTCATCCTCTGCGGCTTTGCCATCTGGGGCATCGCCAGGGGCAGTGGCCCCTTTCTCAAACACGCCAGCAGCATCCCCCAAGCACTGTTATCCCTGCAAGCCTTCATCGCCGTCATCGCCGTTACCGGCCTAGTCTTAGCCGCCACCGTCGCCGAACGCCACCAAGCAGAAGTCTCCCTGCGCGCCAGCGAAGCCAGCCTCGCCAACGCCCAGCGCATCGCCCAGCTAGGTAACTGGGACTTAGATCGCAACACGGAGCAATTGCGTTGGTCAGAAGAAATTTATCGCATCCTGGGAGAACGCCCGGGAACTTTCGATCCCAGCCTCGAAGCCTTCTTGAAATACGTGCATCCCGAAGATAGAGAATTGGTCAAAAGGTCGATCGAAGCTGCTATATTTCAGCAACAGCCTTACAGCATCGACTACAGGCTGCTACTACCCGACGGGAGGAGCCGCACAGTCTGCGAACAAGCCGCCATCAACTCCCTCTACATCACCAGCACCGTCCAAGACATCACAGATAGAAAGCGGGCCGAAGCCGCCCTGCATTCTTCAGAAGAAAGATTTTCCAAGGCTTTTCACGCTTCTCCTGTTGGGATCGGCATCTGCACCCTCACAGACGCCCGCTTCCTCGATGCCAACGACAGCTTTTTGCGATCCTTAGGCTGGTTGCGGGAGGAATGTATCGGCCGCACCCCCACCGATTTAGGAATGTGGGTCAATTCAGAAGACGAGCGACGGCTAGCCAACGTGTTGCGGGAAGAAAATTCGATCGGCAACCAAGAAATCAAAATTCGCACCAAAGCCGGCGAAGTGCGCGACTGGCTGCTGTCAGGGGAACTCATCGACCTCGGCAGCACTCAGTGCGTTTTAATCATGACCAGCGACATCACCGAACGGTTGCGTTCCGAAGAATTCCGTCGCGCCGCATTAGCAGCCGAAACTGCCAATCGATCTAAAACCATCTTTCTCGCCAACATGAGTCACGAACTCAGAACCCCCCTCAATGCGATCATCGGCTACAGCGAACTCCTGCAAGAAGATGCCCGAGACCTCGATGCCGAAGAGTTCATCGACGACCTCCAAAAAATTAACACTGCCGGCCAGCACTTGCTAGGGCTGATTAAAGATATTCTCGACTTCACTAAAATTGAAGCAGGTCACATCGACTTGCACATCGAAACCTTCACCATTTTAAATCTGGTGCAGCAAGTTGTCGGCACGATCGCGCCGATGGCAAACAAAAATAGCAATATCTTAGAAATACAATGCCCTGAGGATATTGGCTCGATGCAGAGCGACTTAACTAAACTCCGCCAGTCCTTGCTCAACCTCCTCAGCAATGCCTCGAAGTTTACTTTCTCCGGCGCGATTAGTCTCACCGTTACCCGCTGCCCCGAAACCCCCGCCGAGGCTGCCCAGAGACGCAAAAAACAAGGAGCCTATAGAGGACTTAACCCCTTAGAAAATAGCTCGTATTCCTGGTCTGCCTCTCAAGATTGGATTGTTTTTACAGTCAAAGATACTGGTATTGGCATGAGTTCCGAACAGTTAGTCAAAATCTTCGAGCCTTTCACCCAAGCCGATTCCTCAACTACTAAGAAGTTCGGCGGCACTGGTTTGGGGCTGACGATTACTAAGAAGTTCTGCGAAATGATGGGCGGAGATATTACCGCTTCCAGCGAGTTGGAAAAAGGTTCTACTTTTACAATTCGGCTGCCAGCTATCATCAACTAAATTTTATTTTTCCCGGAAAAGTATGATCGATAAGAAATTTTGTGAGTTGTTGTTGGCTGCTGCCAATTTTATTAATGACACGCTCTCGCTCCCAAAACCCGGTTGCTTCACCTGAGTCGAGCAGTCAGTCGATTTGAGACTTGAAATTTGAGATTTACTGTACAGATGAATCTGGGAGCAGGAACAGGAGTATAAAATTTTGATCTCTCCACGACAGGAGTACCTCGGACTTTATCAGTTTTTGGTGGCTCAAAAAACCTAGTTCTGGCAGAAACCGAGGTTGTCAGCGTCAGTTCACTGTGATAATATGATACAATTTTTAAGTAGGTGGCAGACATTTAGAGCATGGGTTTGTTGACGATGTAATTTTTTTAGACTAAATATAACTTAGGGCGATTTAAAAGATTTTGGATAACGCAGATGACAGCTATGGTTCTCGATAGAACCTGTGATAGAGTTAGATTGCGTATTCTTCCAGTCACTAGATAGCTGCACATATATACTATTAATTAAAAATATATACTGTAAAAAGTTGCCTACAAAGCGCCAGAAATTATGCATCCCTACCTCCAGCGCCAACTCGAACAGCTCGGTTTAGCCGGCGAGTCTCCCCCTCCCACTGCCGAGCAGTGGCAGCTATTCTTAGAGCAGGTAAGTTGTAGCTACGACGGCGCTCCCAGTCAGGAGCAACCCTCGGTACTAAAGGATTTTGCCTCTTCGTCACCATCCCCTCAAGACTCTCCAACCGCTTCAGAATTCGATCGACTGCGATCGACCGTCAACAGTTTGGGGGTGGGATTGTGTATCCTTGACGGCAAGGGGTCGATCATCTCGGTGAATCCAGCAGCCGAACGCTTGTTGGGGTGGCGAGAGTCGGAACTTGCAGGTATTTCGCTGCTAAAGCGCATTGACCCCCAGCAAAAGCAAGGCAAAAAATCCCCAGTTTTGCAGGATCGGAAACAAAAAAAACACAAAAATGAAGATGGGGCGATCGCACATACACTATCTTTACAAGAGGCGATCGCCAACCGTCAACCTTGTAGCAATTGGGACGAGGAGTTTCTATGTAGCGACGGGAAAATTTTACCAGTTTCCTATTTTTTCAATCCTGTAATTGAGGGTGGCGAAATATCAGTCTTGGTATTTTTTGAGCAGGGAGAACACCAGCAGATCTCGATGCTGCAAGCCGTTCTAGACTCAACAGATGCGGGAATTATCGCGGTTGACACCAAAGGCAATGTATGCAATTACAATCAGAAATTTGTCGAGATGTGGGGTTTGTCTCAAGTAGCAGGAAAGTTGAGCCGATCGCCCGCAGGCAATAGTGAAAAAAACATCGCCACAGAATTCCCCTTCGCTAGGGAACAATTAAAAGACCCCCAAAGATTTCTCGATCGCGCGATGCAAGTGTCGGCCCAACCAGATGCGAAAATTAGCGACTTATTAGAATTTAAAGACGGAAGAATTATCGAATTAAATTCACTGCCATCAAAAGTTGGAGCAAACACAGTTGGCAGAATATGGAGCTTTCGAGACGTTACCGATCGCCAAAAAATAGCAGAATCTTTCGGCGAGCGAGTAGAATTTGAGGCGTTGATTGCTACTTTGTCAACCTATGCGATCGCTGTGCCCGGAGCGGACATAGATGAAGGGTTCGATCGCACTCTCCAAGCAATCGCCCAGTTCAGCCGCTGCGACCGCAGTTACATATACTTGTTATCGGCAGACAAAACTCGCGCTCACAAAACCTACGAATGGTGCGCCGAGGGTGTTCCGACCCAAATTAAAGACCGCGCCCCCCAACAAATAGACATCGCCCAAATCCCTTGGATTGCAGAAAAGCTCGATCGCGCCGAATGCCTGCACATCAGAGAAATCCGCGAACTCCCGCCCCCAAATCAAGCCGAAATAGCTTGGTTGACAGGCCAAAATTCAGCAACATTCCTGACAAACTCCTCATCGGAAACAGCAACCGCTTCCGCAGGTACGATCGCACATTCGGACGAAACCAAATTAAACAAACCTCAAAAAAATCTGCGATCGCTAATCGTGATTCCCCTAATTTGCAGTGAAAACCTACTAGGATTTCTCGGATGCGACAGTTACAAACCTGCTGCGAGTCGATCGACCGAAATATCAACTCCTCTAAAAATCGTAGGAGAAATGCTCGCCCATGCCCTAGAAAGGCAGCGGGCCCAAACAGCTTTGAGAGCAGCCGAAACCAAATACCGCAGCATCTTTGAAAACGCAGTCGAAGGCATCTTCCAGACCACCCCAGACGGACGTTACCTCACCGCCAACCCAGCACTAGCGGGGATTTACGGCTACGAAACAGTAACCCAAATGGTCGGCGAACTAGCAAACATCAGCAGCCAACTTTACGTTGACTCCAACCGGCGCGCTGAGTTTATAGCCCAATTGGCCGCGCGCCACCAAGTATCAAAATTTGAATCCCAAATATACCGCCGGGACGGTAGCACGATCTGGATTTCCGAAAACGCCCGCAGCGTCTGCGACGAAAGCGGCAGCATTTTGTACTTTGAAGGCACTGTCACCGACATCACCCATCGCAAACTTGCAGAATCCGCCATGCAGTCGGCCCTAGAAGCAGCAGAATCCGCCAACAGGGCAAAAAGTACATTTCTCGCCAACATGAGCCACGAACTGCGGACGCCCCTGAATGCCATCATCGGCTACAGCGAAATGCTCCAAGAAGAAGCCGAAGACTCCGGCGATGAAACCTTCGTCCCAGATCTCGAAAAAATTCGCGGCGCAGGCAAACACCTGTTATCGATGATCGATGACATCCTAGATATCTCTAAAATTGAAGCAGGTCGAATGGATCTCTACTTAGAAAACTTCGACATTCATGCCTTGATTGAAAGTGCTGTGGAGACAGCGAAGCCGCTAGTGGAAAAAAACGGCAACACGGTAGAAGTCTACTGTCCAGAAAATCTAGATACGATGCACGCCGATATGACCAAAGTCCGGCAAGTGCTGCTGAACCTACTCAGCAACGCTGCGAAGTTCACCAAAAACGGGAAAATTGCGATCGGAGTTGAAAGAATTACCAATGAACAATTAAGAATGAAAAATCAAGAGGAATCTGCCCAAATTTTAATTTCTAACTCAGAATTTTTAAGTTTTCGCGTCACCGACACCGGCATCGGCATGACAAAAGATCAATTGCAGCGAGTTTTCCAACCTTTTACCCAAGCTGACGCCTCAACTACCAAGCAGTATGGCGGCACCGGTTTGGGACTAGCTATCAGCCAGCGCTTCTGCCAGATGATGGGCGGCAGCATTGAGGCAAGCAGCACGTTGGGCACAGGGACTACTTTCACCGTACTCTTGCCCAGCGCCATCAAAGAACCGGAAATCCCCAACAAAGTCGGCGACAGCACTAGGACTGCGGACGCACCTGCTGTCGGCACGGTGCTGGTAGTTGACGATGACCCCATCTCCCAGGATTTGATCGAGCGCGCCCTCGCTCGCCAAGGACTGCACATAGAAGTCGCAGGTAACGGCGAGGAAGCCCTCAGGCTGGCGAAGCAACTGCGGCCAGACGCCATTACCCTCGACGTGATCATGCCCGGAATGGACGGCTGGGCGGTGCTTTCCGCCCTGAAGGCAGATCCTGACCTTGCCGAAATTCCCGTAATCCTGCTATCCTTTGTTGGCAACAAAAGCCTCGGCTTTGCATTGGGCGCTTCGGACTACCTCACCAAACCAGTGGACGGCAAACGGCTGGTTGCTTTGTTGAACAAGTACCGACGCGACCAAGAAGGCGTTGCGGCTCACAGTTTGCCCTGTCAGATATTAGTTGTGGAAGATGACGATGCCACCCGCAAAATACTGCGGCGGATATTAGAAAAACAAGGCTGGGCTGTGGCGGAAGCTGACAGCGGACGCACTGCTCTCGAACAGCTAGAAGTCGATCGCCCGCAATTGATTTTGCTGGATTTGATGCTGCCAGAAATGGATGGTTTTGAGTTAATCGCCGAACTTCGCAAGTCGCATTCTGAAGATCCTATACCGATCGTCGTAATTACCGCCAAAGACCTGACGACCGCAGAAAGTCAGCAACTCAACGGCTATGTCGATCGGGTTCTGCAAAAGGGAGTCTACAGTTGCGATACTTTGCTGCGCGATGTTCGTTCTATAGTGAATGACAGGCTCGATCGCAGGTATGACTCGAAAGGCAAGGAGAACACCAATGGCTAAAATCCTGTTGGTCGAAGATAACGAAATGAACAGGGATATGCTGTCGAGGCGTCTGGCCCGCAAGGGACACGAGGTCTTTATTGCTGTGGACGGTGCTGAGGGAGTGTCGATGGCCCTCGACAAAGTGCCGGATTTAATTCTGATGGATATGAGTCTACCAGTGCTCGACGGCTGGCAAGCAACCCAGCAAATTAAGGCAGCTCCTCAAACTAAAACGATCCCGGTGATTGCGCTAACGGCTCACGCAATGGCGGGCGATCGTGAAAAGTGTATCGCAGCAGGCTGCGACGACTACGACACCAAACCGGTCGAATTTCCCCGACTGTTGGGTAAGATTGAATTGCTTCTAAAAGAGGCTATGACTTGAGAGTCCCTGCCGTAAAATCGATCGGGATTCTTCAGACATTAAAGCCTTGGTAGACTTTGAGTCATAAAGGCTGTGCTTTCGCAGCCTCGCTTAGAGTCAAGTAAAACCATTTTGCTTACCAAAAAGAATAGGTTTAAAGCCGGAACCCTTGTAGGGAAAAATTAAAATTAGACGATTTATTACTCCAATAGTCTTCCTTTAAGGTAGAGGTCACTCTGAAGCAGTCAACTGTCAACCAGTAATATCACATCCGGTCGATTACCATCACAAAAACCGTTCGTAGTGTGGACTTTAGTCCGCAGTATGTTGCGGACTAAAGTCCACACTACAAACCTTAGTTATTGCGATCGATCGGACACGATATAAGAGTACCCGCATGGGGTACCGCCCCTACCAACTGTCAACTGTCAACTGTCAACCCAATTTTGCGTCCGATATTCGCCGCGCCTTGTGCGTTAGCATTAATCAAATGTCCCTCTTTATTCTGATACCATTCATGCTGAAGTCGCCTACCAGAAAACTGATAAGTAGCTGGCTTATTGGCATTGCAGACAGGCAACTCATCGCCATCCCAAAAACTGGATTTAGATGTACAAGATTCTTCCTGCTCCTTTTTGCAGAAGTTCACCAAGCAACAGAAAAAATCCGAGTGTTTTCTGGGCAAGGAGATTAACCCACAGTGTTTAAGTTTCTAACAATCATTGACATATACTACCAAGTGCAATAGCTTTGAGGTATGGCATACATACCACTTAGAAAAGCAGTCGAATTTCTAAGTTTGCACCCAAACACTTTAAGGAAATACGCAGATGAAGGGCAGATCAAATCAATCAAAAATGGAGCGGGACAACGCCTTGACGACGTTGAATCCTACCAATCCGATAGATCTGTCTGTTCAGTCATCTGTTACTGCAAAGGAAGTAGCGCCAAGCAAAAATATGACCTCCAAAGACAAGTCGAATTCATGCGACAGCGATATCCAGACTCAGAAATCATCCAAAACTTCGGCTCTGGACTTAACTTCAAAAGAAAAGGACTGTAAGCGATACTGGTCAGATTTATGCGCACAGATCAGCTCACGATTGTTGTTACCACTCGAGACAGACTCTGCCAATTGGGATTTGAATTTTTCGAGTTTATGGCAAAACAAAACTGTGGAGAAATCGTGGTTCTCTCAAATCCTGTTCATGCGAGCGAATCCGAACTCACAGCCGATCTTCTTGCCATCCTTCACGTCTTGTCTTGCCGAATGCACGGTCTTAGAAGCTATAGCCAGAAAATCAAAGAAGATCCGACTATTCCTAAAGCCCGAACAAAAAGCAACACTTAAACAATGGTTTGGCGTAAGTCGTTTTGTCTACAACAAAACTATTAAATACTTGCAGGAGCCTGGCACTAAGGCCAATTGGATATCAATCAAAACGGATATTCTCAATGGATTGCCTGACTGGGCAAAACCAGTACCGTTTCAAATCAAATCGATTGCCATCAAAGATGCTTGCGCGGCTGTCAAAAAAGCCAAAGCAGATTTCAACAAAACTGGTAAATTTTGTAGTTGCCGATTTCGCAGTCGAAAAGATACAAAGCAATCTCTTTATATTCCGAAGTCGGCAATTGGGTTGAAAGGAATTTACCATGCAAAATTGGGTCAGGCAAAGCTGAAAGAGGCATTACCCAAAGAC
The DNA here is from genome assembly GCF_020883045.1 of Microcoleus sp. CAWBG58. Lineage (NCBI taxonomy): Bacteria > Bacillati > Cyanobacteriota > Cyanophyceae > Oscillatoriales > Microcoleaceae > Microcoleus > Microcoleus sp. CAWBG58. The sequence continues at coordinate 161,200 of NZ_JAHRFA010000003.1, forward strand.
TTCAGTGATGGACGATTAACGCTTGCCTATGGTGAGTATTACATTGTCGTATCCGAAGAAGTGCAGCCACGCCAGACCGATAACCAAGGTCGCGTGGTTGCCTTAGACCCCGGCGTTAGAACGTTCATGACCTTCTTTTCTGAGTCTTCTTATGGATGGCTTGGAAACGATTCTAATCTTTTGATTCAAAAGTTGTGTTTCCGGTTAGATCAGTTGATCTCAAGAATGAGTAAAACGAATAGTCGGCAACGCAAAAGATTCAGGAAAGCAGCGGACAGATTAAAATCTAAGATTCAACATCTGGTCAAGGAGTTGCATCACAAGACGGCTAAATTTTTAGTTGATAATTTTGACGCGATCTTACTTCCATCGTTTGAGTCTTCTCAGATGGTAAGCAAGTCACGTCGCAAGATTCGTTCTAAAACTGTTCGTCAAATGCTGACTCTGAGTCATTATCAGTTCAAAAAACATCTAGAGTGGAAAGCTTGGGAGCAGGGCAAAGTTGCTTTAACTTCTATTAATGAAGCTTACACTTCAAAGACTGTTTCATGGACTGGAGAGGTCAGAAAGATTGGTGGTAGTAGAACAATCAAAGATTCTGATGGAAATCAGATGAACCGGGATCTAAATGGTGCTCGTGGGATTTTCCTTCGGGCATTGGTTGATACGCCTTGGTTGAAAAGCTTTTTAGCTGTTTAACTTATGTGTTTGTTAGCAAACGTTAGCAAAAAAGTATCGGCAAGCAATGGCTAAAATCCTGTTGGTAGAAGATAACGAAATGAACAGGGATATGCTTTCGAGGCGCCTCGCCCGCAAAGGGTATGAGGTATCGATTGCTGTTGATGGCGCTGAGGGGGTATCGATGGCGAAGACAAAAGTACCGGATTTGATTTTGATGGATATGAGCCTGCCGGTGCTCGACGGATGGCGAGCAACGCAGCAAATTAAAGCGGATCCCGAAACTAAAATGATTCCGGTGATTGCGCTGACGGCTAACGCTATGGCGGGCGATCGTGAAAAGTGTTTGGCGGCGGGCTGCGACGATTACGACACCAAACCTGTGGAATTTCCGCGACTTTTGAGTAAAATCGAAATGCTTCTGAAAGAGGCCATGCAATGAAAACTGACGACGGCAGCGTCCTGGTTGTTGACGATAATGAGGTAAACCGCGATTTGCTGGCCCGCCGACTTCAGCGTCAAGGCCACGCGGTGACTGTTGCTGAAGATGGTCTCCAAGCTATGGCACTGATGCGTAGTGAGCCTTTTGATTTGGTACTCCTGGACATTATGATGCCACAAATGAACGGCTATCAAGTTCTGGAACATCTGAAAGCAGACGAGCAGTTGCGCCACATCCCAGTGATTATGATTTCGGCGGTGGACGATATCGACAGTATTGTCCGCTGTATTGAATTGGGGGCGGAGGATTATCTTTCTAAACCTTTCAATCCCGTATTGCTCAAGGCTCGGATTAGTGCCTGTCTGGAAAAGAAGCGGCTGCGGGATAAGGAACAAACTTATCTGCGGGAGTTGGCCGAGGAAAAGGAAAAGTCCGAGCGTTTGCTACTGAATATTTTGCCAGGCCCGATCGCGCAGCGCCTCAAAGAAGGAGAAAATACGATCGCCGACAGTTTCGCGGAAGTTACTGTCATGTTTGCCGATTTGGTTGGTTTTACCAAGCTTTCGGCTCATTTGTCGCCAGCGGAGTTGGTGGAATTGCTCAACGAGATTTTTTCAGCTTTTGACGAGTTAGCCGAGCGCTACGGACTTGAGAAAATTAAGACGATCGGCGATGCTTATATGGTGGTTGGCGGTTTGCCAAAAGTAAGCGACAACCACGCCGAAAGCATTGCAGAAATGGCGATCGACATCCTAGGAGCAATGGCGACAATCCGCACCAAGGGAGGACAGCCGCTCAGCATCCGCATCGGCATCCACACAGGCCCCGTAGAAGCCGGAGTCATCGGCACTAAAAAATTTACTTACGATTTGTGGGGAGACACAGTAAATACAGCTTCGCGGATGGAATCTCAAGGCATTCCCGGCGGCATTCAGGTGACAGTTGCCACCTACGAGCGCCTGCGGAATAAATATGTTTTTGAGGAGCGCGGCGTGATTTCTGTGAAAGGAAAAGGCGATATGATGACTTATCTGCTTGTGGGCAGAAAGAGTTAATTAGTCATTAGTCATTAGTCATTAGTTATTAGTCATTAGTCATTAGTCATTAGTCATTAGTCATTAGTCATTAGTCATTAGTCATTAGTCATTAGTCATTAGTCATTAGTGCTGTCTCCGCTCCAAAACAGCAATCATTAATCATTAGTTAGGAGTTATATCAAATATTGTTAAAACTGAATGATAATGTAGTGCGATTATGATCCTGGGTTCCGTATTTATCGGGAGCGTAAATATAGTATAATTTCGTAGTTACAGTCTTAGATACGCTCGATGACCAATGCCCAATGCCCAATGCCCAATGCCCAATGCCCAATTACCAAATTACCAAATTGACAAATGAACGTAAATTCTAACCTTTTAATGTACGCTCAATGGGCGGGAATTCTAACAGCAGCCTTGTTTGTTTTAACGATCGCAGCATTTATTTTCAAATGGAGTTTTCGCTTCCGACTGGTAGGAGTGAGCAGCTTTATGGCCGTCATTGCTCTGAGTATATTCGGTCTCGGTTTAGGACTGTTTTCGCGCACAGAAATTCCCGGTGCAGTGCGTTATTCTTTAGTTTACGATACTGGTGGCGCCCAAACAGTAGTTACCGTGCCACCTTCAATTACCGACTCCGAGTTAGAAGCCACAATGCGACAAGTGGCTGCGGATTTGTACTCTCCAGGGCGATCGGGAAGTGGAAGAGATTACCTGACAATCCGGGTTCGGACGGTGGTACATCCCGAGCCTGGATTGTCTCAGCCGCTGTTTTTGGGCGAAGTGAGACGATCGCTCGCGACTCGATTTGATGACAAAATGGCGATCGACATCTACCCCGAAAAAGTCGCCATTCTGAAGAAATATCAAGCCTAAACATCAATTATTCGGCGGTTGAATCGGCGGTTGAAACCGCTTCTACAAAAACAAAGTCCGCCTCCGCGGACTAAGAGCGGTTCAGAAACCGGGTTTTTACGAAAAGACTTTGATTGTAGTCGGTAAATTCGGTAAAAACCCGGTTTCTTTGCTCGAAGTGGGTGAATTTAGATCGCATTACTCGATCGTTATCAAAAACAGGATATAACTATGAGTCAAGAATCCGAAAAACTACTAACTAAACTCTACAATGCCTTTGACCCCTTTTATCCTTTACCCGCCGGAGATCCGCAGTATGTTGACTGTCAGGAAGCGCGAGGAGATGGGAATATCATAGAAGATTTGGGCATAAAAATTCAGCGGCGATCGGAACGGATGACTTGTCAGTTGTATACTGGGCATCGCGGTGCTGGAAAGTCAACAGAATTGCTGCGACTTCAACAATATTTACAAACAAAAGGTTGTTTTGTAGTCTATTTCGCCGCCGAAGAAGAAGATATCGATCCAGAAGATACTGAATATACTGATATTCTCCTCGCTTGTACCAAACATTTATTAAAAAAACTTAGCTCAAACTCTAAATCTCAAGCTTTATTAAATTGGGTAAAAAGTCGAGGAGATGAATTAAAAGATTTGGCACAAATGGAGGTAAACCTTGACTCTATCAGTCTAGAATCTCAAATCACTTTGTTTGCCAAACTCACGGCAAATATTAAAGCTGTACCAAGTTTGCGCCAAGAAATTCGCCGTAAAATCAACCCCCACACAACAACTTTAATTCAAGCGCTAAATGAATATATTGCTGGAGCCAAAGAAAACCTGCCTCAAGGCTATACTCAACTAGCAGTTATTGTGGATAATTTAGACAGAATTGTGCTATTGAATGGATCTGGAGAAAGCAACAATCATGATGATATTTTTATCAATCGCTGCGGACAGCTTAAAGGATTAGATTGTCATGTTATCTATACTTTACCAATTTCCATGATGTATTCCGATAGTGCCAATGAGTTAGCCTCCAATTACGATAATACTGAAATTTTGCCGATGATTATGGTGCGAACTCGTGATGGCAATATCCACGAACCAGGATTGAATAAAATGAAAGAGTTGATTTGTAAACGAGTCAGCCCTTTTTCTCCCAACTTGTCTCTGGAAACTGGACTGTTTGAAAACCTAGAAATACTCAATCAAATTTGCTTGATGAGTGGCGGTCATGTCCGAAATATGTTACAGTTAATGGAAGAAGCAATTCAGCGTACTGAAGAATTGCCTATTTCTCCAAAAGCCGTGCAAAGAGCTATTACAAAAGCACGAGATCCTTTTCGCAGAAATGTCAACGATAAAGAATGGAAAATTTTAGCTGAGGTTTCACGCTCAAAAGAAATCAAAAATGAGGATGAATGCCGCAAGTTATTGTTTAACCGCTGTATTTTGGAATACCGTTACTTTGATGAAGCAGGAGAAATCCAGTATTGGCATGACGTTCACCCGCTGATTAAAGGAATTAAGCAATTTCAAGATAGTCTTGCACAACTTCCAGAAATTGAGCCATGACTTCAGAAATAATTGATTGGGATGCCGATTTACCGCCAGCAACAGCAGAGGAAGAATATGAATCTCTCCTACGCACTCTCAAACGGACGAATGGTTTCCGATTGTTGTTTGTGGAGTGTGTGCCGGCGGAGGGGGAACGATTGATAGCGCAAGTTAAAGCAGATTTCCCTCAGAAAAAGATTGAGATTTTAAAACTGGATGAGTCAGCTTATAACTTTTACAATATAATTGACAATTTGCCAAAACGAGATGAAATTAATATCTTGTTTGTGACAGGCTTAGAATATTCACTTTATAAATACGAACAAGACAAGAAAGAACTTGGATGGGAAAGCAAAGATATTTATTCTTATAGTTGGCGGGGTGTGCCGCCTGTTTTGATTAATCTCAACCAGCAGCGGGAAAGATTTAGAGATAATTTTAATATTTGTTTTGTATTTATTTTACCTAGTTTTGCAGTTGATTATTTGATCCAGCGCGCGCCGGATTTCTTTGATTGGCGATCGAGCTTATTTAAGTTTTCGATGGATAAAGAGTTGCTTCAACTGGAATCAATGCAAGCTTGTACAGAAAGATGGAATTTAGGAGATTATATAGCTTTGACTCCCGAAGCACGGAAACGCGAATTGGTGAGGCTTCAAACTTTAATTGATGAGGATGGGCAAACACCAGAACAGAAAGCTGAGTTGTTTTACGAACAAGCTTTATTGTATCGCTTTGCTGAAGATTACGCAAGGGCGATCGCCTCCTACGACAAAGCCTTAGAATTCAAACCTGATTTACACGAAGCCTGGTACAATCGGGGCAATGCACTGGGTAATTTAGGCAGGCTGGAAGAAGCGATCGCTTCCTACGATAAAGCCTTAGAAATTAAACCAGATAAACACGAAGCCTGGTACAATCTAGGCATTGCACTGCGTAAATTAGGCAGGCTAGAAGAAGCGATCGCCTCCTACGACAAAGCCTTAGAATTCAAACCAGATCAACACAAAGCTTGGTACAATCGGGGCATTGCACTGCGTAATTTAGGCAGGCTAGAAGAAGCGATCGCCTCCTACGACAAAGCCTTAGAATTCAAACCAGATAAAGACGAAGCCTGGTACAATCGGGGCTATGCACTGGGTAATTTAGGCAGGCTGGAAGAAGCGATCGCCTCCTACGACAAAGCCTTAGAATTCAAACCAGATTTACACGCTGCATTTTATAATAAAGCTTGCTGCTATGCGTTACACAGTCAGATTGACCAAGCGATTCAGAATTTGCAGCAAGCGATCGCCCTGAATCCTGACAAATACCGCGAAATGGCAAAAACTGACTCGGATTTTGACAGCATTCGATTTGATACTCGGTTTCAAGCCTTGATTGAAGGATAGGGATTTGTCGTTGGGTGGGGGCGGGTTTTTGAGATTGTTAGTTATTGGCAGAAATGGTTGGCGAACCCGCCCCTACAGCATCACAAATACACACCCTATCTTAGTCTCGCGTTGCGCGCACTTCGTTTATACAGACGCGGTTTCAACCGCCTGGTTATCTTAAACACCGCTTGAATAAATAGTATAATTAAACCTAGATACTTCTCGGAGACAACAACTATGCAAGTCACAACCGCAGAAATAATTTATCCATCCAGCGACGGTCAACCAATGGCGGAAAGCACAATTCAATACGAATTAATTGTTAAAATCCGCCAATTCAAATCTGAAGTGCAACAGTGTCTGATGTATGTCCATAGAATACTTCAAAAGGGGTTCGATAGTCAAGCGATTTCCTCGGTCGATTGTTAATCAAATCCACTGCCTTTTCTAACTC
>NZ_JAHRFA010000030.1:0-56412 GCF_020883045.1 Microcoleus sp. CAWBG58
TAACGAAGCTTTTTCTTTTTCCATGTCTTTTTGTGGCAGTTGTAATTTATTCATTTTTTATCACAGTCAAGTATTGCATATATATTGTACCATAACCTTGATAATGATTTAGGATTGCTATATATAAAAAAAATGGATTGTGACTCCATTAAAGATTGTATGGAAAAGCGCAAGTGGCTAGAGAAGTTTGAGAGCTATAAAGCTGAGTGGGATAAGTGTAAGAAGCAGAAGAAACCTTAGTCCGAAGAATAATGGCTCTTCTAACAAATCAAAGTGCTTTTTTAGAAGAGCCACATAAACTAGATTTTTGGCGTTGCCAGATTTTTAGAAATCCTTATTTTTACTACAATCTGACTTTTAGTGTAGTTTATTGATCAGTTCTACAAAATAGTACTTAATATGGTCATAGGTGTCATCTGAAAGATTATTAGAGTGCTGCTTCTCTTCTGGGATTACCTTCTCTACAATTAGTTTAAGTGCTTCTGCTAAAATATCACTGGGTATTTTTAAATCAGTTAAATCGGTAGTTTCATGGTCTGCGTCGAATTTTTCCAAAGAGTTACAAATTTTTATTAGACACTTGTCAATGTCTATTTTAAGTTGTTCGTTTAAATCGATTACTCCACTATCTAGTTTCGTTTCAGACTGTGTATCTACATAATCTCTAACCCCTTTGCTATTCAATATTATCTCACGGTTAGATTCTAGCCATTGTCTAGCTAGACGATAAGATTCCTCATGAGACTCATCCGCCCTTTGCAGATTTTCCATCTCAGATAGAACTTGCTGATTCTTTTTATCGTTATTTTCTTTATCATCCCAAGCCTTCTTAAGCTTTATTCCTAGTCTTTTCAATTGTGCTTTTCGTATGGCGGAACGTTCCTTATGCTCTTTTTCGTTTTCAATTAAGTTTTCTAAGGCAGTTTTAAAGTCTTTTACAATGAGATTATCTTGCAGACAGACTGAATTATTAGTTTCCATTTCTTTGAGTAATGCTGCAATATTATGCAGCATTTCATGGCTCACTATTTTTCTGTTCTTGTCTACATCATTTTCTTTTATTAATTCGCCTAGTTCATCTGGAGACAGATCCATTGTGGGATTTTCGTCACAAAAACTCTTATCATAGAGAGCATCTTTCCAATCTTTAGCCGAGTTAACTTGCTCTAGAGTTAGTTTGGTATTCCCAAACCTAGTTCCATTAAGCGTAGCATCCTTAAAGATAGCTCCCTCAAGGTCAGCTCCGTTAAAGTGAACTGCACTGAGATCCGCGTTATAAAATTTAGCATTTTTAAGGTTAGCACGAATTAAAAATGCTCCTCGAAGATCAGTATTGCGAAGAAAAGCGTCCTCCAAATCAGTACGCTGCTCTTCATATTTAGATTCATTACTTTGATTATCATAAATGGTATGTCCCAGCTCCTCAAGTTCAGCTCCCTCAAGATTAGCTCCCTCAAAATCAACTCCCTTAAGGTTTGCGCCCTGTAACTGAGCTTTCTGGAGTTGGGCATTCTTAAGATTAGCTCCCTCAAGATTAGCCCCCTGAAGCAGAGCATTTTTAAAACTTGCTCCTTCAAGGTTAGCTCTTTGCAAGTTAATTCCTCTGAGATCTGCTCCATCGGCATCGAGTCCTTTTAGAGAAGCTCCCATTTTATGCAGTTCTTGGATAGCTTGGAATCTTGCGCCACTGGTTTCAGCCCCTATTGCTCCATCAATCAATTGCCATGCTTTAAGCTCTTCTTCTTTTTGGCGCTTGGGTTTCTCCAATAAATATATTATTGCGACTAAAATAACGCCAAAATTTTGGAATTGTCCTAATAATTTTGAGTTGGAAATTGTTTTAATAACCGAATTGTTTTGCTTAATTTGAGGTGTTGGTTCAGGATCTTGCGGTGGCTCTAAAACAAATACAGCCAAAAGAACTACAACCAAGGTTAGCAACACACCATATTTCGTACTATGTCTAGAAAGATGTTCAAGAGGTTTATTAAGTTTCAATTTCAGTTTCAGTAATAAATTTTGAACTTTCAACTTCTTGCCAGATTTGGTGGTTGTCATAGTATTCCCGATCGAGTGTTATGATTATTCTTCCAAAAATCATTCTCGATAGAAGTGACTGAAGTCCGAAAAAACACCGATCGCAATCACAAAATAATAGGACTTATGCACTGTACAAAATAAGCATTTTGTGTATCAACCTAAATACGTCGTTACTATTGTGTGGTGCGTCGCTGCAAGATTGTCGGTGCGACGCACCCTACGGCTAGGTTCTATTCGATCGCAAATTCCCGATTTCTTCGATACTCAATCCCGTTGTTCGACTGATGGTTTCGTCATCGAGGACATCGAGTAACTGTCGCGCAGCCGCCTGCATTGCTTCTTTTCGACCTTCTTCTCGTCCTTCTTCTCGTCCTTCTTCTCGACCTTCTCGATTAGCTTTGATTACAACTCCTTGTTGGTCGTAAATAAACTGTTCTTGCCGTTCGAGGGCTTCTAGTTCGCCAGGATTTAAATTAACTTGATTGGCTATCTCAAAGGCTTGATGGATCTCTGGCACCATATCCATTGTTTGCGGTACTTGTGTCAGCATACTAGCATATTTCATGAAATAAATCCATTTATCGGTCAGGGTTTCTACTTGTGACAATTCTTTGGTGAATTTTGGCAGTTCGACGAACACTAACTCAATGTGATTGTCGATATATTCAATATTTGTTGTTGTTTCTTTGTAAACAAATCGAGAAATTAGCCGATCGCTATTTTTAAACATCTCAAAATCTGTAATTGTCAGTGCAATTACAGGTTGCAGCATTCGGTAGCCTTGTCCTTTCTGTAATTGAGAGGCGTAGGTTTTGGCAGCGTTGTATAAAACTCTCTTCCCGAAAGACTCGACGTTTAATACCTGCATTTCAATGATGACTAAAGTCCCGTCGGCGAGTTGGGCTTTGACATCTAAAGAAGAGTCTTTTAAGCCTGCGATTTTGGGTGGTAAATTAGGATCGATAATTTCTAAGTCTGCAATTGTCAGATTCCCATCGTAGATTGTGGCGTTGAGAAAGCTGATGAGAATGCCTTTGCTGTCTTGGGAAGCAAAGATTTTTTTGAAGGCGTAGTCGGTTTTGGGATTGATGAATGTCATGGTGATAAATCGAAGATAGCAACCGCTATCTCGATTCTATCACCCGTCTAATTGGTAGGGTGTGTCGCTGCGAAAATATTGATAAAACTTGCAGATTTGAGATGGCGACGCACCACACAATAGTAAGGTGCGTCGCTGCGAGATTGTCGATTTGATTTACAGATTTTCGGTGCGTCGCACCCTACGGCTAGGTGATATTCGATCGCAAATTCCCGATTTATTGGATACTCAGCGCCTGAGTGTTGTGTGGTGCGTCGCTTGGAAATTGTCGCTTTGATTTGCAGATTGTCGATGCGACGCACCCTACGACTAATTAGACAGACTCTATTCGACGCTCGATCGCATTCCAGTAACTCTCGCCCATATCAACCATCCCAACCTCAATCAACCCTATATTATCGGCACTCAACACCCGCAAAGGCGAATCAGCACCCCCAACAACGCCGATTTTCTGCCACATTTTCGGTAAATGTTCTTGCAGGTAAGACTCCCAAATTTCTTGATTTTTCGGGGCGACTGAAACAATAATGCAATTGCCCATTTCACCAAACAAAACTTCATCCCAACGGCTAACATCTGCCGAATTCAAGCCCAGATGGATTTCCGCACCCAGTTTAGCAGAGATACAGGATTCCGCCAGGGCGATCGCAATTCCACCTTCCGCAGCATCGTGGGCTGAACATATCCAACCGCTGCGGATTCCGTCGCGACAAACTGATTGTACTTTCCTTTCCAAATCAAAATTGATAGTTGGCGGTTTCCCAGCAATAATCCCGTGAATTGCCGCTAAATATTCTGAACCTCCGAGAGTAGCAAAAGCCAGATTTTTCGGAGTTTCAGTTTTAAATTCAGAATTGGCAGATTGAAAAAATGTCAATTCCTCTTGACTGCTTTCTCCAATTCCCAACACATAAATTAAATCGCCCTTCTTTTGCCAACCTTGACCGCAAATCTTCATCAAATCTGGAATCAAACCCACCATTCCGATTACCGGAGTTGGATAAATCGGTTGAGGATTCCCCTCAGCATCAACCGTTTCATTGTAAAGAGAAACATTCCCGCCAGTCACAGGTGTTTTTAACTCGCGACAAGCATCAGCAATCCCGCGACAAGCTGATGCTAACTGCCAATATCCTACAGGTTTTTCGGGACTGCCAAAATTGAGATTGTCCGTGACTGCCAGCGGTTCAGCACCCACACAACTTAAGTTTCTCGCTGCTTCCGCTACGACTGCTTTTGCACCTTCATAAGGATCGAGATAAACATAGCGAGAATTGCAATCAACCGTCGCCGCAACTCCGGGAATAACCCCCCCCGGCCCCCCCTTGCTAAGGGGGGGAGAAAGTTCGAGAGTTTCTCTTCCTTGTGCCTTCTTAAATAAGGGAATAGCTTCTGCTTCCTCTTGTAGCGTCGCCTTAGTAAGGGCGGGTTCTCCCTCTTGTAGCCCCCCCTTACCAAGGGGGGGTTGGGGGGGTTCTTTTTGACACGGTTCCAGAGGCCGCAATCTCACAACAGCAGCATCGGCACCACCGGGCAACAGCACAGTATTATTTTGCACCTGATGGTCGTATTGGCGATAAACCCAGCGTTTTGAAGCGATGGTGGGAGTATCCAAAAGCGTCAGCAAAATCTGATTCCAAGTTTGGAAATCACCCTGAACTTCGATACCGGCTGCGGTGCATTCCGGCAACTTGTCAGCCGTCCATTCCCATGCTTTTCTAGCATATTCTGGCGCTTCAGTCAACAATTCGCGGTGATAAATTGGCGTATTATCTGCCAAAGCAGTCGCGGTAATTTCGGCAGCGATTTCGCCTTTAAACAGAATTCGGACGATCGGCTCTTCGATGACTGTCCCCGCGACTACGGCGTGCAATCCCCAGCGATGAAAAATATCAATTAATTCCTGTTCGCGTCCTTTATGGGCGACAAACAACATCCGTTCTTGCGATTCCGAAAGCAGGTATTCGTAGGGAACCATGCCGCTTTCTCGAACCGGAACTTTATCTAGATCGAATTCAATTCCGACACCACCTTTGGCTGCCATTTCCGATGTCGAACAGGTGATTCCGGCCGCGCCCATATCTTGGGCGGCGACGACAGCACCAGTTTTAAATGCTGCCAAACAAGCTTCAATTAAAGATTTTTCGAGAAACGGATCTCCTACTTGAACGGCGGGGCGGTCGTCCATCGATTTATCAGTCAATTCTGCACTAGCAAAACTTGCACCTCCCATGCCATCTCTGCCAGTAGTTGAACCGACATAAAGCACAGGATTTCCAATTCCCGATGCACCAGATTTAACTATTTCTTGAGTTTCCATCAAGCCCAAGGCCATGACATTAACTAATGGATTGCCAGCATAGGCATCATTGAAATAAACTTCGCCGCCAACTGTGGGTACCCCAATGCAATTTCCGTAGTGACTGATTCCCGCTACAACACCTTTAAACAATCTCTGAGTTTTGCTATCATCTAAATTGCCAAAGCGGAGGGAATTCAAAAGTGCGATCGGGCGAGCACCCATTGTAAAGATATCGCGGAGAATTCCACCGACGCCGGTTGCAGCACCTTGAAAGGGTTCCACTGCTGAGGGGTGGTTGTGGGATTCAATTTTGAAAGCAAGTTGCAACCCATCTCCCAAATCTACGACACCGGCATTTTCTCCCGGGCCGACCAGAATGCGATCGCCCTCTGTGGGAAACTGTTTTAATAGCGGCCGCGAATTTTTGTAGCAGCAGTGTTCGCTCCACATCACGCCGAACATTCCCAATTCTGCTTTATTGGGATGGCGGCCGAGTCGCTGAACGATTTCTTCGTATTCTTCGGGTTTGAGTCTTTCGGCGGCAATTTGTTCCGGGGAAAATGGGAGGTTTGACATAATAATTGCGATGTTTTGTAGATTTTACATCCCGACTTGGGATTTTGTTAATCAGGACTTAGGCATTTCCGACCAAACAAACCGGGTTTTTTATTTTATCTGCGGGTTGGAAGGAAATCTTTTGGCTAAAAAACCCGGTTTCTGACAACTCTTGCATCCAGGAGTGTTAATGCGAATTTCTAGGATGGCGGAGTTTGTTGATAACAGCGTTCAGATTTTAATTTCTAGCATGGATTGAAGGGGCTGCATTGTTGTTAACTCAATCTCAAAGATGGTAGCAGTTTTTTGTCGCTCCGATGAGTTCCTAGGACGCGATCGATCGTACAGGGAAATCGACAAGTTACCAAATATCAGATAATAATTGACATATATCTTGTTTTCTGCTAAAGCAGCCGCGCCCAACAGTTAAGATATTATTAATTCCTCAAACCCTTGTGGAAGATTCCCTCTTCCCTCTTCCCTCTTCCCTCTTCCTTCGTGTCCTTCGCGTCTTCGCGGTTCATACTTCCATCTTCACTTATGACTCAAAATCTCAACTTTGCCAACCAAAACTTGCGGAACCGTTCATTTAAAGGGCTGGACTTATCAGGGGCGAACTTCAGCGGTTGCGACATTCGAGGCTGCAATTTCACAGGGGCGATTTTGAGGGGGGCAAATTTTCAAGGCGTCAGAAGCGGACAAAGCCGCCGCCGAGTAAAAAAATTGATTGCTAGGGCTGGCGTAACAGCGGTGACAGTGACGGCTGCTGGGGCTTTGATTGGACTCATTGGCGGAGTGGATGCGGGGGCTGTGGCTGTAGCGGGGACTGCTGCGACGGCGATTGCTGCGACTCGGGGCGAGGCGGGAATTGTGGCGGGGGCTGTGGCTGGGGCTGCTGCTGCGATCGGCGCTAACGGTATTGTGACATTTTTGGGTGGGGATACTCTCAGGGGAATTGGTTTATTTTTGGTTTCTGGGGTTATTTTGGGGTTAACTGCGATCGGCTTTTTTATCGCGGTTGAAGAAATCGAAAAATTGTCAGTAACGTCGTTTAGAAAAGCTGATTTAACTGGCGCTATATTCGATCCGGGGGCGGTTCTCGATGCCGATTTTTCCGATGCGCGAGGTTTACCGTGGTAAGCTGCACAATTGAATGAATTATTTTTGCTTGTTATGGCGATCGTACTAGCTTTAAGATTTCAAAGTTTTGTGACAGTTCTAATTTTTGGACAATTATTGACGTAAAGGCGATCGATCGATCAAAGCAAACAAATACATCAAACATACTCCCCATCGGATTTATGGGTTTTAGGGCGGTATGAAAGCACGTCCGCCTTACTGGGAGGACGTTAAGTGTGCGATCGAGGCGGGGATTATTCCGGCGATTTAGAAGCTGATTGATGATGGTGGAAGATGTTTTGGGCGATCGTACCCACAGACTTATGTTAAATTAGACCTCTTGCAAAAATCGCTAAGACGGGCAAGATGCCCATCCCACAAAAATCATCTTTTCTTGTGGAATTGGCCGGAGAGCCCGTCCTAAAATTTGATTAAAAGGACTTTTGCAAAAGGTCTATTTTCCTGTATTTTCAGTCACTCACAGTACCTCCGGCGAACGACTTCTTTTTAAAGCAATAGATAATTGCCTCAATCGTTCGCTAACTTCTAAATTCGATTCTTGTGACTTCAAGTTATCAGGTATTTCAGCAAACAGAATAGAATTTCCCTGCAACCATTCATTGAGAGCAACCCCAGTCCAAGTACCTTCTTTGTCTCTAAAACTATCAACTAAACCCTTTAGTTCTTGAATACAGTATGACTCGAAACCAGACGCACCGAAAATTGCATAGCGTAGGTATTCTTCAAAAGCATTAATATCATTCTCTACCTCAAAAACTACAGATTCTTGTGAAGATATGAGGTCTTTAGAAACATCTACTACTATCTGCGTTGCTACCCCAGCAATTTGTCTTGCTACTCCTGGCACTCCCAAGACTTGTTGCCGAAGCTCAGGATTAAATAGTAAATCAGATCCATATTTTACATATTTTTTAAGAGTTTTAAAGGCAGCCTCTTCGCCAGTATAGTAGTTATCAACAATTTCAATATCTACTCCTAAACTTTTGATGATTTTATTTCGAGTATCGCTATTCACTGGGCCGCGAATCAGTGCTTCCGCAACTGGACGGGCAAAGCGTAAAAATAATACGCTTAAGCTATTCTCTAGTTTTGCTAAAAAATACTCCTCTGAATTTTCAATAAGCCTGGACTTTACTTGGTTACTTTCCCATAATAAAGTTGTCATGTACTCAACTAATTTTAATGCTTCATCCTTAAGTTCTAAAGCAAGTTGATGAGCAATTGAAGATAGAAGCTTACTAATATCACCGTACAAATGATCGCGCCAAGCAAAATTGGCTTTCATGCGATCGAACTCTGGATTTGAGTTAGCAAGAAAAATCGTATCTTTCTTTTTAAATGTTTCCTCCCTAAGTTTCTTCATTTCTGCCTCAACGATTTGTAAATATCGCTCTCTAAATTTTTCTATTTGAGTGAATGAGTTAGCAGTTGAACTCTCTAAGGGTTTGTTGACAACAGAATATTCGTAGTATTTTTGCAAGTCAGCTTTAATTATTTCCCATTTTTGGTTCCACCATTCTGTAAACAAAACTCGTCGATTATTTTCTTCAAAAAGCTTTGCTTCTTCAGGATTTTCAGGATATTTTTTGCTAACTGTAATATAAATTTCTTCAGAATTGCTGATAATTTTATCGATAGACGCTTCGCATCTTTTCTTTAAAATAGATACACGCTCTGTGTTGATATAGTTAAATATTTTGTCTTTAATTTCTGGAATACCCGTGCCATCTTTAGTGATAATCTCTCGATCGGTAATTCCAGTTAATCTCTTCAACTGAGCTTGAATATTACTTGCGTCCCCAATCTCTAACTTAGTCTGTTCTCCTGCTAAACCATTCAAAATTAAATAGGCTCCCGCTGAACCATATACAATGCGTTCAGGTGGAAGGTTTGCACGCCTTAACCAATCTTGGGAAGCTTCTTCAATATGTGTTTTAAGCGCCTCTGCACTACCTAATGAATCAATCCGACTTAAAAAAACAAACAGCTTGTCAGCAACGGTGACGTTTTTATCGCCAAGTTCTGTGAATTTTATTATTTCTAGTTCCTTTTCTCGGAGGCTAGTAAACCGCTGTACTAATATCACAGCATCACAGTCAGACAGCATTTCTTGTGCTTCGTCAACGTGCTTTGCTAAACCCGAATCCAAACCCGGAACATCATAAAAAACAATCCCTTCAGCTTGAGCAAGTTTGTTAGTATAAAGTCGAGCTTCTAAAACAGCGTGAGCATACTTTTCATCTGCTACATACTTCTTTAGCGGTTCTCTAATATCTTCTAGTCTAGTAAATGGGAAAGTGAGATTACCTTCTCTTCTTACCTGTTGTAAAGTTATTTCGTTGATTTTTATAGTATTTAAGTCTTCTTTTGCCCCTACTTTCTCAAGTTCCTTTAGTAAATTGATAAACTCTTCTTCAGTTCTCGCTTGTACTTCCAGCCTTTGTTCGGACTCATTTTCGACTGAATAAATTTGGGTGGTTGTAAATGTACATCTTCCTCCCTTCGCTGGAAGTAAATCGCATTCCAGCCAAGCATTAATAAAAGTGCTTTTTCCAGCTTTCTCTAACCCCACAACAGCGATACGAAACTCACGCTTTCTAAGTCTTTCAAGTTGGCGGCGAGTTGGTTCTGCTTCTTGTAAAAGTACCTCTTTTAATCGAGTAGGAACTTCAGCCTGGGGTAACATAGCCAAATTAAGCGCGTGTCGCTGCACGTTTAGAGCGTCGCTAAGACGAGCTTCATAGTAAGAAGAGGCTGTTTTCCAATCCATTTTGGGGTTCCTTAAATGCGGTTAAAGTTTTCTAAACCAGATACAGATAGATATTTTAGACAAGCTAATTGTGTAACCATACCTTGTCCATTAGAAGGGAGATTTCTCTTTAAAATATATGGAACTTTCTTCCCAATCATTTCTTCCCCATTATCAATGTTAATCCTGACGTAAATTTCTCTCTGTTCACTAAGAGTTGTAATATCTTCGTCGGTTCTTTCTAACCGCTTCCATGTCGCATCCGCATCTTCTGGAGTTGTACATAGAAAATATAAGGAATTATCTATGAGTTTTTCTATGTCAGAGACATCAATTGGATGATTTTCTCTTACATTTTCTACCACCGATGCTGGTACAACAAGACACAAAGCTACAGGTACAGGAACTTTTGGTCGTGGTGGAGAGCTATCTAATGGCTGATTTTTGCGACTATCTCCTACTTCTCGTTCTTTTTTGGCTTTTTCAAGATATTTTATACAAACAACTGCTCCTACAATTAGACATCCTATAACAACAATCTGAAATAACTTCATTTGAGTATCTTCCCAATTATTACCAAAATTCTTACGTACAGTTTTAACACTCTCTTTCACAGGCTGAATTATATCATTTATCCATTTCTTTTGATTATTAGGATTACTTATGAAAAGCCCAATAATATCAACTGATATAGATAAATCATCTTCTAATGATGCGTAATCTTTAATTTTAAGATACTGACAAACTTCTTGAGCTTGTGAGTTGTCGGCTCCAAGTATTATATATATTACTGTGGACAGAACTCCCTTCTTTTGATTTTTAATTTTAGGATAAATCTCCTCACAAATCGCTTGATACAATTTTTCTATGTTTTGACCTACTGAAAATTGGGGTTGCGTATTCATGTCATTATATTTTTGGGATAGAACACGGATTTTAAATTAACAAAAGCAATTGTCAATTCAGTTAACTTTCCAGATTTTTCCTAAGCTAGAAAACTCTTCTGCTAGGTTTTGAGCTTTTTGTTCCATAGGTTGCCAGACGTTTTTTTGCTTTTCATAATCAATAGTAATTTCTTGGTTTGCCTTATCGAGCCTTTCTTGATAACGGTTAATAATATCACTCTGAACTTTATCTACATTTTTTTTTAGACAATCAATTTGTTCTAGTAACCATCTTGCAACTTGATTTACTCTTTCTGAGTCTTCCCCTTTTGCCTGCATTACCCACCCTTCAAGTAAATTTTCTACGCTTGGTATATCAGCATTATCGCTAGAACGGGTTCGATATTCGGTTTCATAAATGGTTTTCTTCCCTATCCACAATGTATACCAAGTTCTTTTTTGTCTTTCAACCTGTACTGCTTCCTCCCAATTCCCTTTTGTAATAGGAAATCCTGCTTTAAACCTAAAATTAAATGTTAAATGACTCTCGACTTTAATCAGTTCGGATTCAGGAAATTTAATCGCTATGTTAGGTGCAATATCATTGGCTTCATTTTCAAAATAAGACAAATGGCAACGAAACAATTCGGACACAGCCTGATAAATTCTATTTAATTCTTGAGTGGAAATCTGTTTTAATACATCCTGTATAACAATGTTAAGATGGATAGCTAGTTCATTGAGTTCGTCATTAAGTTGTTTGAGTTTATTTTTCTCAGCCTCCGTTTTTGCTTCCATTGTTTTTCCTTCTTTAGCAACGGAAGCCTTGTAGCCTAAACCAACTAAACGGTTCAAGTTTCTTGCTAGTAAATTGACATTTAAAACATTTGCTCTTTTTAAATTCGGACTGTCTAAGTCTACCCTTCCAGTTTCTAAAGACTTTGCCACTGCTTCTAATACTTGGTTAATTCCTTTTTGAAATTCATTTTCCCATGAATAAAGTGGGAATAATTTTTCTCGTAATTCATCGTATGGTTCGACCTGCTGGAGTTCCGAAATTATGGTTCTTATATACTTCACAACATCATCTTCTGACTGTTTTCCAAGAACCTGTTTAACTTTTGTATCTAGTTTTTCAAAAGGCTGTTTTAAATTTGTATCGCTAATTTCTAAGAACTGTTTAAGTGATGCCCTAATCCTTGATATATTTTCGTATTCCTGTTTATAGCGTTCTTCCGAACTATTAAGAATAGCTGTTGTTGTTTGTGTTGCCCATTCCGTTACGGCATTTCCTGCGGATAGATTGAAGCGTTCTATAATTTGTGGGATTACTAACTGTGGAAAGTGTTGAGTAATATGTCCCCTTAAGTTCTGTTGAAATTCCTCTGCATAAGATTTTTGCCATAATGCTTCAGCAACTCGGTTTCGATCGTGTCTAGACCATTTTTGTACGTTACGTGGCAGGACTTCTAATATATCTTCATCAATTAATCCATTAAAATTGTTGTCTGCCTTTTTACAGGCTTCAGCACTATAGATATCATCATTATTTTGGATCTGAAGGGCTAGTAGCGCAGGCCATGTACTAAGTTTGACAACTTGTAACTTCTCAATATCTTCTGTATATTCTTGTAATTGTTCAGTCAATTCGTTTTTTATATCACGTATAGCTTTTTCAACAAAGCGATTTTCTGTTTCAGGCCAATTTTTGTCGGCTCGAAAAACGTCAATCCGATTCAGAGTAAAGAGCATACGTGCAGGAGAACCACCTAAATCTTTTACCTGCTGTACAACTTCTTGCAGTAAACTTTTTACTTTATGTGCATCGGTTTCTGCACTATTGTATGTGACTATGCACAAGGCTTCTCGGCACTGTTTAATAACATCTGCGTTACCTTGATCGCCCACATAGGCCAAACCAGGTAAATCAAGAATTTTTACCCTGGTTCCTTGTGGCAGTTCCAGTTTAGACTCTTTGACAAGCCTGAAAGGGTAAAATATTGTAGATTGTGGGCAAGCTAAATTCGGTTCTTTTTCTCTGTTTTCGATATAACTTATCATTACTTGGTATAAGCGCTGATAAATTTTTTCCTCTCTGATACCTCTCCATTCTCCACATTCCCACAATGCTCCTGGTGTTTCATGGATTATTAGAGACTTTTCCTTGCTATATTCGATAGTGACTGCCCCTGCGCTCATTTCACTTACGGCTACGGGGACAATTTCGGCTCCACATAACAAATTCACCAAAGTGCTTTTCCCACTACTGGTGGTTCCTGTAGTCGCAAGAGTCAGAGTTGGATTACGAAGTTCCTCAACCAGAGTGCTTAAAGCATTGTCTAATTTACTAGAAAGTTCTTGTATCTCAGGCTGATATGTATCTGGTAAATGCTCAGAAATTTCTGTAGAAAAATTATTCCAGTATTTAGCAAGCAGTTGAGCTTGGAATTCTACTTCGTCAAAAACTTTGTATAATTGTTTACTCATGTGTTAAATACTGGTGTTGATAGTGAATATGTATCCTAGTTAACATATTTGAGTCGCAAGTCATAGAGGGCTGACAGCCGCACTGTTTAATTATAACTCTAGGGTATTATAGTATACTTGTAAAGATACGATCGCACTTTCTTTAAATAATTTTAGCAACAGGCTCTTCAGATTTTTGCAGGTCTTAAATCAGATGATCGGCGGGCGTTGCTGAATGCAGGTATGAAACGATCGCCCGCACAGTCAAAAGGCCGATCGCCCGCACAGTCAAACACCTGTTTTGTCCCAGATCTCTGATTATCGTTGAGGTGCGCGAGGACGATCGCACGTTAAGAGTTGATAGACTGACAATTACCTATTCCTCACCCATTCCCGGAATTCTCGCACTGCTGCGGTTGCGCCTGCTGTTTGAGTGCGATCGTCGATCGGTATGTTGCGATTTTGATGTTCCGGTAGTAGCACCATAATTTCTAATTTACCTTGATGATAAGCAATTCTGGTGGAACGTTAATTTCCCAGTTTCGCAAGTAAATCTTCATATAATTTCCAACTAATATTTGGTAGTAAAACTCTTTGTTCAGAGGACGTTGATGTTGTTAATATTTGAGTTGGGTTTGTATTGATGACTATTTGTTTGTGTAAAATAGCACGAAGTGCAAAACATTGACTTTATGACTAAGTTTCCCCACGATCAGTTTGCCAAAGAATACCTTCAGGAGTTATTGTCGCCTCTGGGAGAAGTAGAAACCAGCAAAGATGTCACCGCTGAAGTCAGAGAAATTGATGTCTGGTTTCAACCAACTTCTTTTGAGGGCGAATATGTTGAGAGTTTGGGTTTATTGGGTAAGATGGCTGCTACTGTAGCTGTCATTGAGCCGTTTCGCAATCCGGTTAATACTGAGGGAATCTTCAGTTGTGTGGTAAAACTATTAAATAGTAGGGCTAAACTGGGGCGGCAGACTAATCGAGAAGACCAGCGTTTAGAAGAAAGACAATTGCCGAGGTTGTGGATTTTAACTCCCACTGCTTCGGAACTTTTACTGGACAGTTTTGGTTTTCGGGTTCCCGAAGAGTCAGAGGGCTGGGGGAAAGGAGTTTATTTTTTAACTGAGGTTTGGAGAGTCGGACTAATCGCGATTCACCAGCTACCGAGAAGTCCCGAGACTATGTGGTTGCGGATGTTGGGCCGCGGGCGGGTACAGCAGCAGGCGATCGCAGAACTAAGTGCATTGCCTGTCGATAATCCACTCCGAACTAACGCGCTAGAATTATTGTACATCTTGCAGGCAAATTTGCAAGCGAATACACCACCTATTCCCGCAGGGGATGATGAAGATCAGGAGTTAGTTATGGCAATCGCACCTCTTTTTCAACAACATTTAGAAGCTGCACAACAACAAGGTCGAGAAGAAGGACAGCGGATGATTTTGGAGAGTTTTTTGCAAGTTAGATTTGGGGAGTTAGACCCACGAACTATCGCATTAATTCTACCGATTTCTGCTTTACCTGTTGCCGAGTTTACCTTGCTGTTAGTGCAATTATCTACTCTGCCTGCGGGAGAAACTGAACACCAACAAGTCCAAAATTTGTTGGCTGAAACTGTTTTGAAAAAATATTTTCCTCAAACGGAACAGTCATCGGAAATTTTGGCTAGTATCATCCATGATTTGCTGGCTTTATCTCCCGAAGTTTTCTCATCTTTATTGGCAGAATTACCTCAATTGTCGATTGAAGAACTGACAGCTAGATTGGCACAAATATCGACTTAACAACAAATCAACTGACGGACGATGCCTGTCAATAACAGTAACAGGCATCGCAGAACTAAGTGCGTTGCCTGTCGATAATCCACTCCGAACTAACGCGCTAGAATTATTGTACATCTTGCAAGCAAATTTGCAAGCGAATACACCACCTATTCCCGCAGGGGATGATGAAGATCGGGAGTTACTTATGGCGATTGCACCTCTTTTTCAACAACATTTACAAGCTGCACAACAACAAGGTCGAGAAGAAGGACGGGAAGAAGGCCGGGAAGAAGGCCGGAAAGAAGGCCGGAAAGAATTACAGCGGATGATTTTGGAGAGTTTTTTGCAAGTTAGATTTGGGGAGTTAGACCCACGAACTGTTGCATTAATTCTACCGATTTCGGCTTTGCCTGTTGCCGAGTTCACCTTACTGTTAGTGCAATTATCTACTCAGCCTGCGGGAGAGAATCAACACCAACAAGTCCAAGATTTGTTAGCTGAAACTGTTTTAAAAAAAACTTTTACTCTAACGGAACAGTCATCTGAAATTTCGGCTGGTATTATCCATGATTTGCTGGCTTTATCTCCAGATAATTTATCATCACTGTTGGCAGAGTTGCCTCAATTATCGATTGAAGAACTGATGGCTAGATTGGCACAATCATTGACTGAGAAAAAAATAAACTGACAGCCAATAGCTTGTCAATATTGGGGCGGTTTCTCACAGACACCGCCTCTATATTTTGCAGGTGTCAATAGCTGCGGTCATGCGCTACTGTAGTTAATAATAGACTGTGGTCATTAGTCCTTTTTGTATGAAGCTGCGATCGTTCTTTTCTTTCCTCATTGCTGGCGTCTTGGCACTCTTAGCCTTGAGTGCAGGCGGTTTTTACTGGCTGTCAACCAAAACTCCCCTAAATTTGCTCGCCGGTGGGCCGACAACTACTCCGGCTGCGGCTGTGTTTGTCTCGAAACGATCGCCTGTGTTAGTTTCAATGCTGGTAAATCCCGATCGCCTCGAAGCATTGCGACAAATCTTTGCCTCTCCTGAAGAAAGAAGCCGATCGCACGCTGAATTCGAGCAAATCAAAAAAAGCCTCCTCGTCAATACTAACCTGGATTACAGCCGCGATATCCAACCTTGGATCGGTGACGAAATTACTTTCGCTACCACTACGCCAGATTTCGACGATCGCGAACTCAACAACGGCAAACAAACCGGGTTTCTGCTAGCCGTTTCCTCCCAAAATGCCGATCGCAGTCAAAAATTTCTCACTTCCTACTGGCAAAAAGAATCTCGTAAGGAGAAAACAGTGCAGTCGGAAATATATAAAGGTGTCAAAATATATTATAAAGATTCACCAACAACTAACCCCAAAAAAGATTCGATTTGGTCTTTCAACTCGCTTTCTCTACCGAATTCAACTTTGCCTCCTAGCTTTGCAACAGCAGCAATCGGCGGTAGTTCCGATCCAGGAAGTAAGAGCAGTTTTGTTTTATTTGCCAACAGTCCGAACGTGTTGCGAGATGCAATTGATAACGTAGAATCAGCAAACTGGAATCTCCACAACAGTCCTAACTATCAAAAAGCTTTGCAGCAGCTAACTCAAGGCAGAATAGCTTTAGGATTTGTCAATCTCCCGCAGCCGGCAACCAACCAAAATTCCCAAGTTTCCCCCAATTCCCTGGCAGTTGCGATCGGAGTCAACCGACGGGGATTGCTTGCCCAAACTGCTTTGGTGACATCGGGAGACAAAACAGCAATTCCCACACTATCCGCACCTGTACAAGCCTTGCAGTACATACCCTCAGCCAGTCCTTTCACTGTCGCCAGCACCGATTTAAGGAATTTTTGGACTGATTTGTCGTCGGCGGTGTCAACTAACGCAGAGGCTTCAAAATTAGCCGATCGCGCGATCGCAGATATTCAGCAAAATTCGGGCGTCAATTTGCCGCAGGATATATTTAACTGGGTACAAGGAGAATACGCTTTAGCCGTACTTCCGAGTTCGTCAAGCACTCCCGACTGGATTTTTGCGGCAGAAAAATCTGCTGGTGCTCAAAAGGCGATCGACAAACTCGATGAAATTGCCCGGAGTAAAGAATACAGCATCGGCAACTTTACTCTCAGAAACCAGAAAATTACCGCTTGGACGCAGTTGACAACGAGCCAGAGTTACGATGGAAAAAATAAGAGCAAAAGTGCGATCGAAACTGAAGCAAAAGGAGTTCGAGCCACTGTCGGCAAATACGAAATTTTCACGACTTCGGTAGAAGCAATGGATGCAGCACTCAAAGCAGCCGAAACAGGCTCTTTGGTGGCAAATCAAGATTTTCAAACCAGCATCGAACCGCTACCGCCAGCTAACGACGGCTATTTTTATTTAGACTGGCCCTCCAGCAGAGCAATTTGGGAAAAACAAATCCCGTTGTTGAGGTTAATTGAACTTTCTGCAAGACCGCTTTTTGACCACTTGCGATCGCTCACTGTCACCAGTACGGGAGAAGTCGCAGGAATTCGGAAAGCTACAATATTTATGCGGCTTAATTAGTCAGTTGTTAGTTGTCATATCGTGTCCGGTCAGTTGACCGCGATAATATCCGTTCGTTCGTAGTGCGGACTTCAGTCCGCAGCATATTGCGGACTGAAGTCCGCACTACGAACAACAGTCAACAATGCCCCATGCCCCATGACTACTCAGGGGTTACTACTACCGGGTTGACTGGTGTTTTTGGCTTGCCAAAATAAGCTTGAAACACCTCTTTGGCGATCGGGGCTGCCGCGACAGAACCAAAACCGCCATTTTCTACAACCACGGCGATCGCAATTTCCGGCTTGTCCGCAGGCCCATAGGCCACATACAGCGAGTGATCCTTCTGTCCGATTACCTCCGAAGTCCCAGTTTTGCCCGCCGTTAGTGGAATTGAGCCGTCATTTAGCCCCTGTCCCGTACCGTCGGTAACTACTGCCGCGAGTCCTTCTTTAATCACATTAACTGTCGAAGGTTTCATCCCCGTAGGTACTGGTTTTGTCTCAGGCTTGCCAGTCATAGAAGTCAAAAGATGCGGCTTGACGCGATTACCACCATTGGCGATCGAACCTATCATCACCGCCGCCTCCAAAGGAGTCACCAACACGAACCCCTGACCGATCGACATTGTTACCGTATCACCAGCATACCAAGGTTCTTTATACATTATTTCCTTCTCTGCCGGGGTCGGCATTTGACCGTAATCGCCACCGCCTAGGCCCAACAGCTTCAAATCCGTATCCTTGCCAATTCCCAAGCGGTGTCCCCACTTAGCAATTTCCTCCGGGCCGATACTCATCCCGATTTGATAAAAAAATGTATTGCTGCTGAAAGCCAAAGCATCCCGAAAGCCGATGTTGCCGTAACCGCCACTGTGTTCGTTAAAATCAATTCCCCCCACAGTAATGTAAGACGAAGTACCAATAATTGAGTCCGGCGAAAACTTGCCCGACTCCATCCCCGCGACGGAAGTCACAATTTTAAATGTGCTGCCGGGGGGATAGCCTTGCATGGTTCGATTCACAAATGGATTTTCTTCCTGTTGAAGAGTTGCCCAATCATCCTTAGTGATTTTTCGCGTAAACAGATTGGGGTCAAAAGTCGGGTGGCTGGCCAAAACTAATACCGCACCGGTTTTCACATCAAGGGCCACTACTGCTCCCCGACGGTTCCCCAGGGCTGTTTCGGCTGCTTTTTGCATGGGCAAGTCTATGGTTAGCTGCACTGACTGGCCCGGTTTGGGCGGTGTCTCTCCCATCAGCCGCAATTCTTGATTTTGGGCATTTACTTCGATCAGCCGATCGCCCCACACTCCCGCAATTTCCTTATTAGAACTCGCTTCTATGCCCATCTGACCGACAATCATCCCCATTGGATATTCCGGGTGAGCTTTCAAGTCTTCTGCGGTAGCTTCGCCAATATATCCCAAAACGTGAGCAGCTAAACTGCCTTCGGGATAGTAGCGGCTCGCTTCTGGCCGCACTTCCACTCCCCGCATTTGTCCCACCTGTTCTGCTAGCGGTACAAACAATTCTGGCGGCATCGCTTGCCTGATTCGCACCGGTCTGTAGGACAGAGGATCGACCTTTTTTAATTTATCTAATATTTCTTTAGCCGGGATTTTGAGCAGCGGACTCAACTTTTCTGCTGTCACTTTCCACTCTTCCGTCGTTTGTTCTTTTGGCCACAAATAGACCGATCGAGCTAAATTGTTAGCCGCTAGCAGCTTGCCTTTGCGATCGAGAATGTGTCCCCGATTCGACGGCATCGGTACTAGGCGAACGCGATTGTTTTCGGCTCGTTCTCGGTTTTGCTTGCCTTGTACCAGTTGCAATTCCACCAGCCGGCTAGCGTGCAGGCCCAGCAAACCGGTTGCTACTAGCATTAACACGATCGCCCGGTGTATCGGACGCGACTGTTTCTTAGGAGTTTCCAGAAAAGTTTTGTCATTCGAGCGAAATTCAGAGAGCGCAGAAATTTCTCGTTGCATTATTCTGTCTATAGGTAGATGTCAATTCCTAGATTTTAGATTTCTGATTGTCAATTTTGCAGTATACACGATCGCACCCGAGGCCCTTGCATAGGTCCAATTTGTACCAAGGGGAATTGACCGTTGGGCGAAGCGGAAAGATTGATAATTGGCTTTTGAATAACTAATAACTCCTCATCGAGCGCTGTCAACTAATCCCCCAAGCACCAAGAAATAGCCAGCAAAATCAAAGTCAGGCTGAGCCAAACCGGGAAATGGATCCACCCAGATAGACTCATAGGTAACAATAGCAAAGCCTCGGCGAATAGGGAAGCAATTGTCAATACAGAGGCAAGCAGTATCAAATTTATCATTTTGACACCGTACAATTGCGGATGCGAGCAGGGCGCGTGTGGCAGAACCGGGAGTGGCACGAGGAAGGGCGATCGCACAGGTGTTGTTCTGATAAAAATAAGGAAGAGAAACCAAGAGGTTTTGAACTAATTAAAAAAAAATGTTCTTCCTCTCCTAGTTCGGATTCTTGGGGCTGCGATGGGTGAATTCTGAGTTGTGATTTTAAGTTGTGACAGAGGAGTATTGCCATGTTGTTTAATCCGCGAGCTCATTTCAAAAACGCTGCGATCTTAGCTGCGACTTGTGCGATCGCCACCCACCCCGTTTTAGCAGAAACAGCCAATTTCGGCACATTAATTTTATCGCGAGGTTTTGGAGCCCCAACAGCAGCTTTGAGAGGTTCCATAGGCGGATCGTACTCTCTATCTGCCATTGCCAACGCCGATCGCCACAAAAACAAATGTTTGGGTTTTGCCACCCCCACTCCCGACCACATCATACAGTTGCAGCAAAACTTTTCCAAACTCACCATCCAAGTCAACAGCGGAGGCAAGGACACCACCTTACTCGTACAAGGCCCTGGTAACACCGTGCGCTGCGGAGACGATACAGGTCAGAATAAAGATGCTGGCATTGTAGATTCAGACTGGCAAGCAGGCTCATACAAAATTTGGGTCGGCACACTCGAACCCGGAGTCAAGTCTAACTATACGATCTCAGTACAGGAATAACGTGCATCTGGGTTTGACATTTGTAGTGCGATCGCACTGTCAAAAAAAGCTCCACAGGAATAAAACGCAACGGCACTGTGGGATGGGGACGATCGAATATCCTCAAATTTTCTCGAAATCTCCCCCAATCTCCTCCAGGGACACTCCCCCAATCTCCCACTCCCCCAATCTCGCGATCGGTCAATAACTTCCCCCGTCGAGTAAAATGTAAGATCGAAAGTGCCGTGTTTAACCAAAATTGGTAAATCCGAAAGTGCTAAAGACTCTTAGAGCTGACTTCAGTATTATTTTCGATCGCGACCCTGCCGCTCGCAACTGGCTGGAAGTTTTGTTTTGTTACCCAGGTCTTCAGGCCCTAGTGCTGCACCGCCTCGCACACTGGCTTTACGTACTGGGCCTTCCCTTCATTCCCCGCTTAATTTCCCACATAGCTCGCTTTTTGACCGGCATTGAAATTCACCCAGGGGCAACGATCGGCAAAAGCGTCTTCATCGACCACGGTATGGGGGTTGTGATCGGCGAAACTGCGATCGTCGGCGATTTTGCCCTAATTTACCAAGGTGTCACCCTCGGCGGCACAGGCAAGGAAAGCGGAAAACGTCACCCTACCGTCGGTGAAAATGTAGTTGTCGGTGCCGGCGCCAAGGTACTCGGCAACTTGCTAATTGGCAACAACGTTCGCATCGGCGCCGGTTCCGTCGTCCTCCGCGACGTACCATCTGACTGTACAGTTGTAGGGATTCCCGGCCGCATCGTTTATCGATCGGGAGTGCGCGTCAATCCCCTAGAACACGGGAGTTTGCCGGATTCGGAAGCTGCGGTAATTCGCTCTTTGGTCGATCGTATCGAGTCCCTCGAACAGCAACTAAAAACTTTGCAGGCTCAACCATCTGCCTCATTAACTTCTGTTTCCAATTCCCACAATTTCCAATCAGTATCAGAAGCTTTAAACCAAGCCAGCAATGTAGCCTTAGCCGAAAAAACCCAGCCCGTTACAACCCCTAGCTGCAAGTTAAAAGATAAAGCAATTCAAGAATTTTTCGACGGCACCGGCATCTAAAATTTGAATTGGGAATTGGGAATTGGGAATTGGGAATTGGGAATTGGGAATTGGGAATTGGGCATGGGGCATGGGGCATGGGGCATTGGGCATTCGCCCGCCCAGGGCATTTGGCATTGGGCAAACAGGGCATTTGGCAAACAGGGGATTGGAACTGATATCATGTCCGGTCGATTACTATAACAAAAAACTGTTCGTAGTGTGGACTTCAGTCCGCAGCATATTGCGGACTAAAGTCCGCACTACGAACGGATATTATCGCGGTCAATCGACAGAAGACGATATGACAACAAATAACCAATAACCAATAACTAATGACTAATGACTAATGACTGCTGACTAATGACTTCTTTTTCAAGGATTGACCGATCGCACAAACCAATTGCCATCTCCGTCGCGCCCGTAAAGCGATCGGTTCTGGGGTTCCCCCCGCAACTCCAAAAAATCCACCGTTTCCGGTTCCAACAGCAGCAAGCAAAAACTAGGCAGCGGCTCGATCGCATCTGGGGAAGCACAATCAAAAGCAGTAGCCTCAGCCTTGTCTTCCCCAGGTTGGGGCCAACCAAATTGCGATCGAGCCCCCTCAGAAATCTCCTGCCAAGCTGTGCGGCGCGCTGCGTACAACTCTACATCTGGACAATCTGCCCCTGCCAAAAGTAGCTTTCCAGCAATCCGAAATTGTTCGCGAGTTTTAGGGAAATACCAGCAAATCTCCCCCCAAGGATAGAGATTAATTTCCTCTGCCTTTTGACTGCGAATATCTGTAATAAACTTTAACTGGTTGGTGTTTTCCAAAAAGCCTCGAAACACCACAGTGCGGTTAGCAGGACGCCCGTCAGGACGAACCGTTGCTAGTTGCAAGTAGCGGGCATAGGCAAGACTGCGGTTGCGGTGGAGCGATCGCGCCAAGGGCGATCGCCAAAGTGCTAAAGACATAATGAATATCCTATTATATTGGTTTTCATAAAGATGAGGTATGTTGTTGGGCTTTAGCCCTGTGAGTTTAGTAGTTATATGAGCTGTTAGTTATACCTCATCTTTTTGAGAAAGGCTATATATTGGTAATTGGCAATCAGTAATCCGTAATCTACTAAGCCTGCTTCTTGTTTATAGTTAATGACCAATGACCAATGACCAATGACCAATGACCAATGACTAATGACTATTTTTCTTATATTAGTAATTGTATGTCAAATTCACCCTCAAAACTCAAAACTATTGAAACTCCCCACAGCGGCTACCACTGGGACGGCAGTTCCCGGCGCTTTTTTGAAGGCTGGTACTACCGAATAACATTACCAATTCACGGACAATCCTTTGCATTCATGTATTCCATAGAAGACCCCAGAGGCGGTCAACCTTACAGCGGCGGTGCCGCCCAAATTCTTGGCCCCAAAGATAGCTATTTGTGCCGCACATTCCCCGATGTAAATAAGTTTTGGGCGCACCGAGACACATTGGGTTTAGGACATTGGGGCAAAACAGATTTACAAATGAAACCAGAATATTTAGAACCACAAGTATTCGACAGCCGCGTCCAAGAAGGGTATCAAGCTACTGCTACTTTAAATCAAGGTTATCTGCACGATCCAGGAACTGGCAAGCACTGTTTTTGGCAGTACCAAATCCAACCTATTTACGGCTGGGGAAACTCCGACGAACTCCAAAAATCTACAGCCGGAATGCTATCTTTTTTGCCAGTGTTTGAGCCTGGATGGCAAATTTTAATGGCTCGCGGTTTAGCCACGGGTTGGATCGATTGGAACGGCGAACGCTATGAATTTAAAGACGCTCCCGCTTACACCGAAAAAAACTGGGGCGGTGCTTTTCCGCAAAAATGGTTTTGGATAAATTCCAATTGTTTTCAAGGCGAAAGCGATTTAGCATTAACTGCT
Source organism: Microcoleus sp. CAWBG58 (assembly GCF_020883045.1). Taxonomy (NCBI): domain Bacteria; kingdom Bacillati; phylum Cyanobacteriota; class Cyanophyceae; order Oscillatoriales; family Microcoleaceae; genus Microcoleus; species Microcoleus sp. CAWBG58. The sequence continues at coordinate 23,545 of NZ_JAHRFA010000030.1, forward strand.
GGGGGTGGCAAGCGGGGCGTGCTGTGGTGGATGGAATCGGTAGCAATGATTGGCATCCATTACCGAGGCAAATTCTACGAATTTGTGCCTTGGAATTCCCAAGTAACTTGGAATATTGAACCTTGGGGAAGTTGGAAAATGCAGGCGAGAAACAGCCAGTTTGAAGTTGAGTTAAGTGGCAGTACAAAGAGTTCTGGCACCTATGTGCGAACTCCTACAGCCAAGGGTATGGCTTTTTGCTGCCGCGATACGACGCATGGCGAATTGCGATTGCAACTGCGAGAATTGTTGGGGGGAAATGTTGAAAAAAATGGCAAGCAGCGCTCTAAAATTATCTTAGAGGCTCAAAGTTATTTGGCAGGTTTAGAAGTTGGCGGCGGGCCTTGGGATGCAGTTTGGCGATCGAATTAAGTTATTAGTCATTAGTCATTAGTCATTAGTCATTGGGCATTGAGCATTGGGCATTGGGCATTGAGCATTGGGCATTGGGCATTATTCATTAGTGCGAGCGTCCCCGCTCGCGAACAAAATCTGTCAACTGTCAACTGTCAACTGTCAACTGTCATTAGTGCTGTCCCCGATCGCAAACAACATCTGTCAACTATCAACTGTCAACTGTCAACTGTCATTAGTGCTGTCCCCGATCGCGAATAGCATCAGTCATCAGTCGATCAATTGTCAACTGTCAACTGTCAACTGTCAACTGTCAACTGATTAACGCTATCAACTGTATTCAGACTTTAGTTTAAATTAAAGCCAAGTTCTTCATTATTAATAGAGCCGTCCGGCATTATTGCCCCATTCAGCACCGCACCTCTGAGATTTGCTCCCGTTAAATTAGCGCCTTCTAAATTAGCATTGCTCAGATTCGTAACTTGCTTGGAACCTCGGAAAAAGAAACTGTGCAAGTCAGCATTTGTCAAATTAGTGTCTGCCAGATTAGCATATTGCAAATCAGCACCGTGCAGGGTCGCATCAGTTAAATTAGCTTGGGTGAGATTGCTTCCCCAAAGTCGAGAATCCAACAAATTAGCATCTTGTAAATTGGCGCGACTCAGATTTGCCAAAGTCAGATTAGCATCCCACAATTTGGTGCGGTTGAAATTAGCTTCGGTCAAATTGGCTCGACTGAGATCCGTCCCCAAAATATCAGCATTTGCTAAATTGGCGCTGGTGAGATCTGCGTCAGAAAGGTCAGCATTTTTTAAATTAGCACCGGACAAGTTGGCACCGCTCAGGTTGGCACCGCTCAAGTTGGCTTCTTGGAGATTAGCTCCTCGCAAATCGGCAGCGCTCAAATCGCATTGCTTCCACAGAAAGCTGACGCACCAATTATCTTTTAATAGCTGATTCACATCCTCGGCATTCGCGGCAATCACAGGAGGAGTTAAGTAGAGAGTGAACAGGACGATCGCCAATACTGTCGCGAAGAAAGTTTTTAACGTCAGAACTATTTTCATTGACACTAATTGCCATAGATTCTTGATGTGTAATCAGAGCATATCAAAGAATAAGCAACTTTCATCGGCAATATTACTCAAAAATATTAGTGAAATGTCGATCGCCCTTAGCCCAGCCCCCAACTTAACCCGGCCAGTTACGGGTGAATCGTCTTACCTAGAAAACGGGTTGCTTCACAGATGCGTCGGTGCTACAGATGTTTTTTCCCTAAACCCTGTATCAGATGCTCGCAAGTGCGATCGGAATTTACTGATAGCATATCTTGCGACAATGTAATAAGCTGTTGCCCATTTAAATTGTATATTTTAATAAACTATTCTCCTCCACCGTCAAATATTCTCCACATCTTGCTCTCTCCCTCTTTCTCTGGTGAATCTGGCCAGCAAAAATAAATTGTTCAGTTCGCTTAAAGCTACGAAATTTAGGGGTTTATAGACGCAAGTATCCTTAATTGTGACTGGCATCACGAACTACACCCAACTGTCATCACACAAATCAATCTTCAAGCATCACCAAATCTCGTCAAACTTATCACCTCTGTGAGAGTACGGATATCACTGTCAGTAGCTGACAATATGCAAGAAAATTAGAGCATACAGTTAAACACCCGCCCTCCCATGCGTACTATCCCCTTTCTCCCGAGTCAATTAGCTGTCACAACTATTTTCAATTCGATCGAATTTTTGGGATTCGCCAATACTTCAGGTAAAGTATTTTCTGGCGAGCAAGCCCAAGCGCGACAAGAGGCAAATTTAGACGTTAGCACCAAGAAGGTTTACAGTGCAGCTTTAAAAAGTCTCGAACAAAAAGACTTGCACGCTGCGATTAAAAATTTCACCGCCACAATCAACATTAATCCGCAATTCGCACCAGCTTACAACGATCGCGGTGTTGCCCGCTACAGATTAGGCGACAAACAATCTGCGATCGCAGATTTAACTACCGCCATCGAACTCAATCCCTATCGAGCCAAGTATTACAACAATCGGGCGTTTATGCTAGCTGGCTTAAAAGATTACGCTGGGGCGATCGCAGATTACAACTCAGCACTCCTGCTCAAACCCAATTTATCTCAAGCTTACTTCAACCGAGGCACTATCCACCTGCAAATGGAAAATTCCCTCGCAGCACTAGCTGATTTTGAATCAGCAATTCGCCTCGATCGCAATTTTGCTAAAGCTTACTTCAACCGAGGAGTGACTAGATATAAATTGAGAGAGGTGCAGGGAGCATTTGAAGATTTTCAGAAAGCCGCAGGGCTGTTTAAGCAGCAGGCGAGAATGGATTGCTATCAAGATGCTGTCTCTAAACTTAGAAAGTTATGTTATTAATTAAATTTGGCATAAGCCATAAAAAATAGATTGTACAACCAGGGGCTGGCATCTAATAAAAGATATGGATATTGAGCCGAAAAGCATTAGAAATTGGGTCGATTTCAACTCGACCCAATTCACTTAAAACTACCCAATCCTTAAGGCTGCATCGCCAGTGGGCAAATCATTAGGACGAGGAACAACCGGAGACAAAGGAATTGCAAAAACTGCATTTTTGACGGAATCGACCGTAGCATTTTTGACAATAGCAGGAGAGCCAGCCAAGTTAATTAAAGTATCGCTACCAGATTGAGTGAATGTAGTATCCGATAATTTTCCTGTCAAAGCAATGCGATCGCCCTCCGCTGGTTTAAAATCAAGTATTGTATGATTAGTTGGGACTAACAGAATAAAAGGCAGACTCGCAGGATCGACTCCGACCAAAACAAAAGTATCTGCACCATTACCTCCAGTCATAGTATCGTTGCCCGTATCCCCAATCAAAATATCATTTCCATCGCCACCATTTAAGACATCATTCCCTCGCCCACCCCTTAAAAAGTCGTTACCAGCATCGCCATTAACAATATCGTCGCCTAAATTTCCGTTGATAATATCGTTACCAATACCACCGCTAATTGAGTCGCTACCTTTACCACCTCTGAGAAAGTCGTCCCCTCCTTCGCCAGTGATAGTGTCGTTTCCTTGGCCGCCGTTGATGGCATCATCAATCGATGAACCGATAATGCGATCGTTTGCGCTACCTCCGCGCACGCCCGTGGGGTTTTGCTGAGAGTCTTGGGCAGTAACTTGATAGTTATTTGGGGTATTAGGCAAATTGAGCGATCGCAAAGGCAGATTTACAAAATTAGTATTATTCACAAAACTATTCAACACAGCAGCATTGGGAATAATACTCGAAACCCGACTGGGGACAATCCCTGCAACGACTTTGGCACTCGAAATGCGATCGCCCTGCTGCACCGCATTAACCGTCTCAAACCCTTGAATTACATTCCCAAAAACAGCATAATTCCCATCCAAAAACGGCAAAGCATCCAAAGCAAAATAGAACTGCGAAGAAGCCGTATTTAAACCACTATTAGAACGAGCCATTGCCACCGCCCCTTTTGTATGGGGCAACTGTGGCCTTTGCGTCACAACTTGGTTGTAAACTGGCTGTGCTGCCCCTTGCGGCTTGATTTCCAAAGGAATAAAACGCGCCTGATTAGTATCCGGATCTATAAAATTACCCGTTCCCAATTGACCCGCCGGAATGCTAGTATCCTTGCTGCGCGGATCGCCCCCTTGCACCACAAAAGGATCTGGTTGTCGCACAACTCGGTGAAACATCACCCCATCGTAGGTGCCACGTTCAACTAAATCAACAAAATTTCCCCCAGTAATCGGCGCATTAGTGCCGTCTACTTCGATTACCACCGGTTGACCATTAATTACCTGGACTACTGTAACTTTGCCTGTTAACGGGAGTGCAGCGCTCATAAGTAAATTTCTATTTGAGTGAGTGATATTTCGGTTTGATACCAAATCCTGGTTAAATGTTCCCTTTATTTCTTAGCCCGCAGCAGCGAGCTTCCTCTCTATAAAAGCGGTTTTAACCGCCGAATCATCAAAGAGGCGGGTAACTCGGATTTAGCTAGCACAGCAGAATCCCCACACTATACCTGTACTCAGGTTAGTGTAGGATGAATGCGAGGCAATGAGAAATTGACCGACGAGCAATATTGAACGCAGTTCAATCAGCGATATTGGTCGGTGACGAATTGCCAATCTTTGATGCTGGCAACGAATCAATCAGCTCTTCAATTACTTGAGTCATTGTCTTATCGGATTGAACAGCGTATAGCTGTAGCTTATGAAAACGTCGCTCAGACATCCTTAATCTTAATTGTTTGTTTTTCATATGGTTACACAATGGTTACACAATTATGCTAACATAGTGGTAACAGGAGGTAAAAACAAATGAGGATGGCATACCAGTACAAATTACGCCCAAGCAAACAACAAGCAATAGAATTAGACAGATGGTTGTCTATGCTTTGCGCTCAATATAACTATTTGTTGGCAGATAGATTTAACTGGTGCGAACAAAATCGTTGTCCTATCAATGCTTGTCCTCTTGTTTGTCACCTTCCAGAATTACGAGACAATCCCGATTACTACAGTCAAAAGAAAACACTACCTGACCTCAAGAAAACTCATCCTTGGTATGGCGAAATTTACTCACAAGTTCTACAGGATATTGTCAAGAGAGTTAAGGTAACTTTTGAGAGATTTTTGAAGGGTGACAGTAACGGAAAACGTAGCGGCAGACCGAGGTTTAAGTCTCGCAACCACTACAGAACTTTTACCTATCCTCAAATGAAGGATGGATGCTTGCAAAACAATTTAATCAATCTTCCGATGTTTGGAAAAGTTAAGGTTATTTTGCATCGTCCCATTCCGAATGGTTTCAAAATCAAAACTGCTTCTGTCACTAAAAAAGCTGACGGTTACTATTTAACCCTCAGCCTGGAAGATGCGACAGTCCCAACAATTAAACCCGATTTCAATCCAGAGTTAATAACTGGTATCGATGTTGGCTTAAAGGAGTTCTTGACAACTTCTGAGGGTGAAACTGTTGCTATACCTCAACATTACCGGAAGTCTCAAAAACGTTTAAAAGTTATTCAGAAACGTGTTTCCCGTCGTCAAAAAGGAAGCAACCGAAGATTGAAAGCGGTAAAACAGTTGGGTAAGCAGCATAAAAAAGTTGCCGACAAACGTAAAGATTTTCATTTCAAAACAGTTAACAAATTGTTAAAAAAATATGATGTTGTCGCGGTTGAAGATTTGAATATCAAAGGACTTGCGCGTACATGGTTGGCAAAATCTGTTCTTGATGCCGGATGGTCAAGCTTTCTGTCGATACTAAAAAACAAAGCCGAAAATGCTGGTTTGTTGGTTGTCCCAGTTAAAGCGTCTGGCACGAGTCAAGATTGTTCCAATTGTGGCGAGAAAGTACCTAAAAAACTGCATGACAGATGGCACGACTGTCCGCATTGTGGATGTAGTCTTGACCGCGATCTTAATGCGGCAATAAATATAAAAAACAGAGCGGTAGGGCATTCCGTTCTTAAAGCTCATCGAGTATCCGAAGCAATAGCTGGATTTGGTGAGAAGCCTACACGCTAACTGTACGAGCGTCAGTGTAGGAGTATGTCACTATTAGAAGCAATTCGCAAATTGCCCCTACCCATTTAATCAGAAAACTGTAAACTTGTGTTAAGTACAGTTCTACTTGTTAATTTATGATTTCCCGGCGCAAGTTTTTTAGCACTTTATTGGCAATTTGTCTAGCCTTTCTGAGTTTCAATTTTGCCCCTCCAGCCTTGGCCCTCGGCGGCAAGCTGCCGGCGGTGAATCAAGCCGCACCAGACTTTAGTTTGCCGACAAACAGCGGCGACGGGCAAATCTCGCTGTCCGATTATCGCGGGAAGTGGCTGGTAGTCTACTTCTATCCCAAAGATTTTACATCCGGTTGTACGATCGAAGCGCGTCGATTCCAGCAAGACTTACCAAAATACCTAGCAAAAAACACTCAAATCATCGGCATCAGCGCCGATGATGTCAACTCCCACGCGGAATTTTGCGATTCTGAAGGCTTAAAATTTCCGCTATTAGCAGATACCGACGGCAAAATAAGTAAAGCTTACGGTTCTTGGATGAGTTTTATCTCATCCCGCCACAGTTTTATTATTGACCCAGAAGGAATTTTGCGGGAAACATTTGTCAAAGTTAATCCCGCCATTCACTCCAAAGAAGTATTAGCTCGTCTAGGCGAATTGCAGGCGAACAGCTAATATTGTGTCACCTCGAATAACCCAAATCAAATAGGTTCGTAGTGAGGACTTTAGTCCTTCTCCTCTATTTTCATATAACTAAAGTGCTGACCGCGAACCGCAATCAAATAGGTTCGTAGTGAGGACTTTAGTCCTTCCCCTCTATTTTCAGATGACTTTAATCCTCAATACAGGTTCGTAGTGAGGACTTTAGTCCTTCCCATGTTCGTAGCGAGGACTTTAGTCATTCCCCTCTATTTTCATATGACTTTAATCCTCACTACGAAAGTTATCATGGTTATTTTACAACAGACGATAAATTGTAACCATACAAGCTGTAGAGCAAATTTCAAATCGCCTGTCTCGCCATACTCAATGAGAATTGAACTTACTATTTACAGCCACAGGTTCCGGAGAAGATTCTGGCTCTGACAGATTTCTTTTTCGGCTAGCAAAACGGCGTTCCGGGTCAATTCCCTCAAAAGTTGGTGGCAACCAAACTCGGATGACCAACAATATTCCCAAAACCAGCAAAAATCCACCTGTTGACAATATTTGAACCCAGGGAGTTTCCAGAACACCCCGCACGATAACTTCTCGCAAAACAGAGACAATACAAACTTCAACCGCCACACCAATTGAAACGCGCTGCTCTTGCAAATAAATAATTAAAAGCCGAAATAATTCCACCAAAACTAAGAGAAATAGAATGTCTGCTGTCACTTGCTGAAAATTCAAAGGAGGCAGCAGCGAGAAAAACATTTCTCGCAGTTCCAGTACCATGAAACAGAACAAACCAATACACAAAGAAATAACAATTAAGTCTTGAACTGTTTCCAGACCGCTGACTATTAGTTTCAAATTCAACCATTTAGGAGGAGAATTGGTCTGATTGTTTGAACGGTTTTCCATTGGCTGCTCCGGCAATTTGTTGGACTTGCTTACAGCTTAAGTTAAATTGAGCTTATATTTGATAAAAAAACAGGTTTAATTTATTTATAACCATCATTAAAATTCTGTCTAGTGACAATTTCTTACCAACTTTTATATATTGCCCAGGCGGGTTGACTTTTAGGCAATGTTTGTGCTATGTGAAATTTGGTATTAGTAGATTTGGTGAAAAGTAGAATTCAAGCTTCTAAAATGCTGCAATTGAGATAAAATATGAGAATTGTCAAAAATTAATTACGACAGCTTGATAAACTCAAGCTAGCGACTCTAGGCTCAAATCATACAAAAGCCGGAAAGTCAACCCAAAAAAGCCACCAAGAGAGGATTGAACACAATGGCATTTACACTCGCACCATTACCCTTCGCCGCTGACGCCCTAGAGTCAGGTCATATGTCGGCCAACACGTTTTCGTTCCACCACGACAAGCACCATGCTGCTTACGTGACCAATCTCAACAAACTGATTGAAGGCACCGAACTAGCCAGCAAATCCCTAGAAGAAATTGTAATGGAATCTGCCAAAGATCCATCCAAAGCCGGCATCTTCAACAATGCAGGTCAAGTTTGGAACCACAATTTCTTTTGGAATTCCCTCAAAGCGGGCGGCGGCGGCACTCCGACAGGAGCTTTAGCTGATAAAATCAATACCGACTTTGGCAGCTTCGACAAATTCAAAGAAGAATTTAAGGCTGCTGCGACAACTCAGTTCGGTAGTGGTTGGGCTTGGCTGGTTTTGGACAACGGTACTTTAAAAGTTACCAAAACTGCTAACGCTGACACCCCGCTAGCACACGGCCAAACTCCTTTGCTGACTTTGGATGTGTGGGAACACGCTTATTATTTGGATTTCCAAAATCGCCGTCCCGATTACATTGCTAATTTCCTAGACAATTTGGCTAACTGGGATTTCGCAGCAGCAAATTTGGCTGCGGCTTAGTAACATCTGAGTTTTAGAACGGAAGTCCTCACCACGAACTTTTATCGGTTTGTAGTGAGGACTTTAGTTTTTGTTTCCGAGGACTGAAGTTCTCGCTACTAATACCAGTAATGGGTTATGGGTAATTGGTAATTGGTAATTGGTGAGGGGCTTTTAAGCTTTTAACCTGAAAGCTTTTTTCTGATTGCCAACTACGGATTACCCACTATCGATTACCGATTATCCAAATACCATCTTTCAGAAATCGCGCTACATAACAATTATTGGATTTGTTGATTTTGCCCGATGTGTAAGGTGCATCGCCAGTCGAAAAGTCGATTAAATGCGAGGTCTTGAAAGAGAGCGACACACTCTAAAAATACAGTCGCATCATTTTTAACAAATGGTATAACTTAATAGGTTCGCTTAGTTCTGCAAAAGTAATGATGTAATTCGATGTAACCATTTCTATATAAGGATTAAGAATGCGAAAAACATTAATTGTAGACCACTAAGTAGGTCGGCGCTGTAAAATGCAAATATGTAAACGATTGTAAAGTATTCAAATACACATCTAGCAGCACTGGTTTGTTTTGTTTACATATTGTTACATAATAAAGTTTATTTAATCTCGCCTACTTACTGAAATGGATGTAAGAATAGGTGTGGTATTTTAGGAATTTCCACTGCCTTGCACGGTATCTTAACCTTTGCAGATCGAGCCATGTGTGGGAGGGAAGGGATAGTAAAGACCTCCCGCCCTCGCAAAATCGGCACGTTTCTCCTTGCTATGGCAATTTTGTTGTGACAGATAGATGTGGGGACAGATAAATGTGTGGACAGATAGATGTCTGGAGAGATATATTTTAAATATTGGGTGCAGAAACTTTTAACATAACTTTGGGAGTCTAGAAAATGACAAAAAATGTATCGGTAGTGATTCCATCTTATAATTGCGCCCAATTTTTACCGGAAGCGATTGAGAGCATTCTGGAACAAAGCTACCCTCCGTTTGAGGCGATCGTAGTAGACGATGGCTCTACTGATGATACGAAAGAAGTTTGCGATCGCTACCCGAAAGTAACATACGTCTATCAAAAAAACCAAGGTGTTGCTGCTGCACGCAATACTGGGCTGCGGGTTAGTACGGGAGAGTATATTGTTTTCCTGGATAGTGATGACTGCCTTTTACCTGAAGCGATCGAGATTGGAGTCAAGCATCTCAACGCCCTGCCAGAGGTGGGCTTTGTCTTTGGTCGTTATTTCTTCTATTCTATTCAACCTGATGGCTCCTACAAAGTAGAAGAGAAATATGAGAATCAGCCTGAAGTTGCTAATTATGAAACTATTTTAGCTATCCGGCATAGGATTCAATGCGGTTGTATTATGTTTCGCCGTGCTGCCCTCGATACTATCGCCATTGAGTCTATCGGTGCATTTGATCCAAGTGTATTAGCGATCGAAGATTACAATTTATGTTTGCGAATTGCCTGTATTTTTCCTATCTATTTCCACGGTGAAGTCGTTTTTCAATATCGCTACACTGGCAATAACATATCTAGTAAATCGACCTACTTTCTGATCCATGCAATTCGAGAGCATTCTCAGCAATGGAGTTACGTTGAACAAACTAAAAGAGAAGAATATATAGTTGCTTATGAAGAAGGAAAAAAGCACTGGACTAAGCTTTTGGGAGATCGATTGCCTTACGAAATCCAGAGATATATACGAGCTAAAGAATGGGTCGCAGCCTTGGGGATCCTGAGATTAATCTTGTATTACGATCCCAAATTCCAATCTATCGATCGCGAAATCTACGAAACATCCTATGCAACTCTGATGTCAGAGCTACGAAAGCTCCCATTGCAAGACTCCTTAGCCTATTGGAAAAAACAACTTGCTGGAGCCCCTCCTTTATTACCCCTACCCACTGACAGACCGCGCCCCCCAGAGCAATCCTTTCGGGAAGCTTCTGTGTCTTTTGGCATTTCTGGGGAAATCGCGACTGCCTTAGGTATATTGGCCGAGCAGGAAGGGGTCACTCTCTCAACAACCCTGTTAGCCGCCTTTAATATTTTGCTGTATCGCTATACAGGTACAGAAGACGTGATTGTTGGCTCCCCTTTTGTGAGCCGTGTGAATTCAGAAAATTTTGTGAATGCTGTCCCCCTTCGTACAGATATGTCCGGCAATCCCACGTTCCTAGAGTTTCTGGGACGAGTGAGGAAAGTCGTTTTGTTAGCGCAAACCTATAAAGATGTACCCTATTGTTTGTTGGTCGATCAATTTTCTCCCGAGATCGACTTGAGCTATTCTCCTCTGTTTCAAGTGACCTTTGTCTTTGAGGAAAAACTTCCCTTCCAAGGGAGCGATCGGTCAAGATTAACAGCAAGTCCTTGGGTGATTGAAAATAACGAAGGGAAGTTTGACTTAACTTTGTTCTTAAAACCAACCAGCGAAGGATTGGAGGGGAGTTGGTCTTACAGCACGGATTTGTTTGATGCAGAAACCATTGAACGAATGAACGAGCATTTCCAGATTTTGTTGGCTGGGATTGTGGCTCATGCAGAACAACCGATTTCTGCATTGCCGTTGTTGCCAGACAAAGAGAAAAATGTGTTGCTTGTGGAATGGAATCAGACTCAAATAGATGAGTCACAATATCGATGTCTCCACCACTTAGTGACTCAACAAGCAGAAGCAACTCCAGAGAAAATTGCGGTTTCATTTGAAGGTCAAAGATTAACTTACCAAGAACTGCATCAACGCTCCAATCAACTAGCCCACTATTTACAAAAAAAAAGGGTAAAGCCAGATGATTTAGTTGGCATTTGTGTCGAGCGTTCTCTGGAAATGCTGGTGGGATTATTAGGTGTGCTGAAGGCGGGCGGAGCCTATGTTCCCATAGATCCGAACTACCCGGACGATCGCGTCGAATACATGATCGAGAATTCCAAAGCCAAAGTATTGTTAACACAACAGCAGCTTGTCAAGAACCTGCCTACCAAAGCAGCCAAAGAAGCATTGGTCATCTGTGTGGATGCGGATTGGTCTCTCATTGCCCAAGAGAGTCACGAAACACCGATCGCAAATGTTACGCCAGAAAATATGGCCTACGTCATTTACACGTCTGGTTCTACGGGTAAGCCCAAAGGCGTACAAGTTCTTCACCGGGGGGCAGTCAATTTTTTACGTTCGATGCGCGAGCAACCGGGAATTTGTGAGGCGGATATTTTGCTGTCTGTCACCACTCTCTCGTTTGATATTGCAGTCTTAGAACTGTACTTACCCCTGACTGTGGGAGCGCAGGTTGTCATCCTGAGTCGGGAAGCTGCTATGGATGGCAGAAAATTATTAAAGACGATCGTCCAATTGGGGATTACGATATTGCAAGCTACCCCAGCCACTTGGCGATTATTGCTGGAATCGGGTTGGGAAGGTAACTCCCCGATGAAAATGCTCTGCGGTGGGGAAGCCATGCCTAAAGAATTGGCTGCCCAATTGTTAGCCAAAGGTACGGAACTTTGGAATATGTACGGGCCGACAGAAACAACAGTTTGGTCAACGGTTTATCAAGTCAAAGATGCCGAACAGCGAATTTTAATTGGTAAGCCGATCGCCAATACCGATATCTACATCTTAGATCCTCTCCTGCAACCCGTTCCCATTGGGGTGGCTGGAGAATTACATATTGGTGGTTCAGGATTAGCCCGGGGCTATTTGCAACGTGACGATTTAACGACAGAGAGATTTATTCCTAATCCCTTTCGTCCAAGCGAACGAATCTACAAGACGGGGGACTTAGCGCGTTATTTGCCAGATGGAAATATTGAGTGCTTGGGGCGGCTAGATTTTCAAGTCAAAATTCGCGGTTTTCGGATCGAACTCGGTGAAATCGAGTCTGTTTTGGTCAAAGATCCCAAGGTGCAGCAAGCGGTGGTCATCGTCAGGGAAGATGTTCCAGGCGACAAGCGTCTAGTAGGCTATATTGTCTCCCTCAACAATCAGAACCCCACCATCCAAGAACTGCGAAGTCTGCTCAAGGAGTACGTACCAGAATATATGGTGCCGTCTATCTTTGTTTTCTTGGAAGCTCTACCCCTAACACCTAATGGTAAGGTCGATCGTAAAGCTTTGCCTGCACCTGAACAATCTCGCGAAACAAAAGCAGTCGAATCCGCCACTCCAAATCCTCCCGTTCTCTCCGAGACTACAATTAAAGTAAAGCAAGAAAAGCCAAGAGAATTGGCAGCTCCCCAGGATGATTTGGAACTTCAACTCGTCCAGATTTGGGAAAAAGTCTTGCATACTTCACCTATCAGTACCACAGATAATTTTTTCGAGTTGGGAGGACATTCCCTATTAGCGATATCGCTAATTCGTGAAATAGAGGAAACTTACAAGCAAGAGCTATCTTTAGCTATCCTTTTCCAATCGCCAACAATTCAGCAGTTGGCTAACACCCTTCGCGAAGAAGGATGCTTGTCTTCTGCACAGGCTTTAGTCACGATTCAGGAAGGCAGTTCCAAACTACCTTTATTCTTCATTTACGGCATATTTCTTTACTATGATTTGTCAAGACACCTCGGCAAAGACCAGACCTGTTATGGAGTTTATCTCAACGAGGAAGTCAGTATGTTCCAAAAGGATAAACTTGACAAATCACCAACGGATTTAGTGAGTGTTGCAGATATGGCAACTCGCTATCTCAAAGAAATCCAAAAACATCAACCTAAAGGGCCTTACCTCCTAGCGGGTGAGTCATTAGGTGGCTTAGTAGCCTTTGAAATGGCACATCTACTTCATTTACAGGGTGAGGAGGTAGCTTTACTGGGTCTTTTGGATAGTGCGATTCCAGGAAAAAACAAACTGTCATTCAGCCAGAAGCTGGCTTTTCATCTCAAAAAGCTGCGCCAACAAGGGCTTCCCTATTTGTTAAAAAAGATCCTAAAATCGAAGACTAAATCGACTTCTGACATGATGATTAAGAATCATAAGGTAGATCCTGGAGTAGAGTTTCGGAATTACGCTTTCAACAGTTACAAGCCACAACCTTATCCAGGCAGGGCGGTTTTGTTCCGAGCGAAGGATGAAAGTCACTTTAGCACTTTGGAAAACTGGAAGGATCTGGCAGTTGGAGGATTAGACATATATGATATCCCTGGAGATCATCTAAGTATTCTTCAAGAACCCAATGTCCCTGTCTTGGCCGAAAAAATGAAAGTGCATATCGATCGAGCCTTAGCAAAACTTTAGGTTGTTCAGTTGAACGACTTATAAAAGCGATTCAACAGGCTATGACAGATCGAACAATGCGTCAAAGCGCCGCCAATCTGGCGGCGCAAATCCAAGCTGAAGATGGGATTGCCAATGCAGTTGCTATCGTACAGAAAATCTAAAATCGTGGGACTGTTTGCGAATAACCGATATTCTACAGGAGGAATTCAAAAGGGAGCATCTCATTTTTGAAAAAAGCATTTTTTATTATATTGCGCGCTGTCGCGCTCTCGCGAGTGCTGTAACACTCGCTCTTCGGGGATAGCACTATAGTAAATGCAAAACTGAGATCCTCCCATTCAAAATCCCGTAAGTCATTCCCGAATCTAAAATCTAAAATCCGCGAAGGGGGTAGTAAATGCCGAGTCCGGTTGAAAAATATTAAGTTGTGTTATAGTGCTATAGGTAACTCATTTACAAATTTTGTAGTATCAGTGGCTGTTCGCGCGATGACCTCTTCACCAACCATAGCACCCGTTCGATCGAGTCAAGTTACCCGCAAGCCTTATCCAAATTATCGGGTAATAGTCCTCAACGACGATTTCAATACATTTCAGCACGTTGTGGAATGTCTGACTAAGTACATTCCAGGCATGACGAGCGATCGAGCTTGGAAACTCGCCGATCAAATCCACAACGAAGGCCAAGCCACCGTCTGGGTTGGCCCGCAAGAGCAAGCAGAACTTTATCATATGCAATTGAGCCGTGCTGGGCTGACAATGGCTCCCCTAGAGTCCACTTAACTGCTATTGACAATCCTGGAGACATTTTAACCAAAATCTCTCCGGGGCGAGCCGTGCGATGAAAGCAATCTCAGCCTCAAAGAGATTGCTTTCATCGTATTGCACCTCAGACAAGGAATATTGGTGTTGGTGCTGATTTACCAACTCAAATTGTTGATATTTTAGGATTTACACGCGCGGGTGAGAAACCCCGTTTATTCTTAAATACTGCGCTTCCACACCAATATTTCTCGCATAAACCTGGTTTCTGATGCGTTTAGTGTATTTATCTACTTAAATTTTTAAGACCACACTTTGGTTAATAAAGATATCTACAGGCTGATTTAAATCCAGAACTTATTGGAGTCTGCTTAGCTCAATTTGAAACCTGCCAAAATGGCAACATGACTCTATCCTGATGATTTAGATTATTGGAAAAGGTGAATAATCTTGCGATCGCTTAGGAGAATGTTATGAATCATCCTTTTGATCTAGATGCTGCCGACCTCGAAGCAATGGATTTGGATTTTGAAGAGCAGCTAACTGATGAAGAAGCAGCCCAAGTTGGCGGTGGACTTAAAGTCACAACTCTGGCTCTTGGTGAAGAAGGTGGCGGGATTGTGTGTATCTCTGCTCCATGTCCGGGAAGTGAAGGAGGAGAATCTCCTCGTCCTATTCCCATTGACCCTCCGATGACCACTCTGGCTCTCGGTGAAGAAAGTGGAGGCCCTTACACTAAGGCTTGGTTTGAGTGTGGAGGACGCCCCATTTATTGGTAATCTCATTAGTGCTGACACTTTTAGAGATTTTGCCGAAGTCCTGCACTATTCAGAGCGTTTCTGTCATGGGACTTTCCAATTTATCGGGTCATTTGATTGTTTTTGAATATCCAAAAAGTTGCAACACTCTCGAAACAACTCGGAACCAGTGGTGCCACTTTTTGTATTTAGAAATAACACAAAAAAACAGGGTTGTTGTCAAAAAATATTTCCCTAAATTACCAAAGATGTTGACAAGGAAGACTAAAATTAGCATCGATTGGATGACCAAAGTCCTAGAGGCAAAACCATGATGGTAAAAATATATACTGCGATTGCTTTCCCGAAGCCCAATGACAATAAAAAAGTATTAACTGAACTCTATTGGACTAAAATCAGAACGCTCAAGCGAAAGTTTTCTACCGGCATACGTAACTTTTGACCGCATCTGTAATTCTCAGGTTTCCCATGAACATTTTAATTTTGGGTGATGCTTCAGATGCTCATGCTGCTCATATGAAGAATGCTCTCACCCAAGCCGGTGCAGCAGTAGATTATTTGGATACCAGCTTGTTTCCGAAACAGTTACGCCTGTCTTGGCGACCTGACACCCAGGTAGGATGCTTGACGCTACCGTCCGGTCGTCGCTTGAATCTCGACGATATTCACAGTGTATTTTGGCGCAATTTCTCCGGTGTTTCTGTTCCACCTTTAAAAGATTTCAACCAACAGCAGGTCGCATTTAATGATTCAATGAGTACAATGCGATCGCTAATGCAAGCTTGTGGGACTCGCTGGGTTAATTCCTGGCAGGCCTACCAATTTCACAAAGAAAAACCCCTACAACTGAGCAAGGCAAAACAAATAGGTGTGACGATTCCTACAACTTTAATCAGTAACGATCCACAGGAAGTTAGGGAATTTGTTGAAGTTTACCAAAAAGTAATTTTCAAGCCTGTTTATGGTGGCGCTCATACCAAGTTGGTGACAGAGGCGCATTTGGAACTTAATCGGTTAACCATGGCTTTGAGTATTTCTCCAGTCACCATTCAAGAGTATATTCCTGGGACAAACATTCGCAGTTATGCGATTGGTGAATCAGTCTATACTGCCGAAATTCGCAGTCCAGCGTTGGACTTTCGGGAAGATTTGGAGGCGGAGCTAATTCCCATAGATTTGCCCGAAGCTGTTCGCAAACAATGTTTGGCAATATCCCAGGCATTTATGCTAGAGTGGACTGCGATTGATTGGCGTGTCAAGCCAACGGGCGAGTATGTATTTTTAGAGGCAAATCCTAGTCCGATGTTTGTACATTTTGAGCGTCAGACTGGTTTTCCTATTACACAAGAATTGCTCGATCTGTTAATGTATTGACAGGCCCTCAGACGCCGCAATTTTCCCAATTATCTCGCCTCTGTATGTCCGGCTAGGTTACACCTGAGATCTTGCACCAATGTCAATAAGCCCTTTATGAACAGGCAAGATGCCTGTTCCACAAGAAAATTCATCTTTTGTGGAACAGGCAAGATGCCTGTTCTTGAGAATGTTGCAAGATGTGAGTTACACGGCAGGTTTTCTGTTCCCGACTTCACCGACATTAACAGTTGGGCGAAAGGAATTGATCTAGTTATTGGGCTGGAATTGTCAAAGTCCTTTGAATCAAATTTTCCGACGGGTTCGTTTGTCCATCCCACAAGAAAAAAAAATTGTGGATGGGCTGGCGAACCCGTCCTAGCTATTTTTGCAACAAGTCTATTATCGCACTTGCCGATCGCCCTTTCCACTCTCAAGCAGTCGATCGCACTTACATCTCAAATCTTCAACCGAACCGACCCGCATCTGTTACAATTTTCAACACAGCCAGAACGTCACACTCGCCGGAGCTCACCCGCATGGGGGTAGAAGCTGTAACTTGATTCTTGGACAAACTTACCCATTGTTGCCCAATTGTGGGTAGCTTTTCACTCGCAAGTTCTGCTTCTGTACAGTTTTCAGTACCCAAATGTGGTAAGCCTATCGACTACAATAAGATCGCATCCGACAAAAAGTATATGCCACGCAAGAGAAATAGATGGTTTAAAGCCTTGCACAGCGATCGCCCGTGAATTGGACAAACTTCAAACCGCTTGCCAACCATCATGGTTGAAATAGATCGCAAACGTTTAGACAATGGATTAAAGGACTGCCATGCTACTCGGATTCAAAACCGAATTAAAACTGAATGCCAGACAGCGAATACTGCTAGCCAAGCATTGCGGTGTAGCTCGTCACGCATGGAATTGGGGACTGTGGTTGACCAAAAATATTCTCGATCACAATCAAGCCAATCCCAACGAAAAACTCAAATTTCCGACAGCTATTGACCTGCACAAACTGTTAGTAGCTCTAGTGAAATCAGAAAATGCTTGGTATTACGAGTGCAGCAAATCTACACCGCAGATTGCATTAATAGCATTGCGAGAAGCATGGAAACGGTGTTTTAAAAAGACCGCTGGCGTGCCAAAGTTTAAGAAAAAAGGACGGCGAGATGCTTTTACCTTGGAAGGCACAGTCAAAATCTGCGGGAGTAACAAAATTCAAGTTCCTGTAATTGGCGTCCTTAAAACTTATGAAAGGCTGCCCCAAGTATTGACTAAATCTTGCACGATATCCCGTGTTGCCGACAGGTGGTTTATCAGCTTTCGGTTCGAGGTAGAACAGCTCTCAAGCGGCAAGACAAGCATTGTCGGAGTCGATCTCGGTGTTAAGTCATTAGCTACTCTCTCAACAGGTCAAGTGATTGCTGGAGCAAAGTCCTACAAAAAATATGCAGCCAAGTTATCAAGAATGCAGTGGATTGGGCGCCATAAAGTTATCGGTTCAAACAACAGTAAAAAAGCGCAAGTCAAAATAGCAAGGATGCACAAAAAAATCGCCAACATCCGTAAAGATACGTTGCACAAACTAACGACATTACTTGCCAAAAACCACGGTGTAATTGTTATAGAAGACTTGAACGTAAGCGGCATGATGGCGTTGCATAAGTTGGCGGCATCTGTGGCCGATATGGGCTTCTTTGAATTTCGCCGTCAGTTAACCTACAAATGCGAGTTGTACGGCTCAAAGTTAGTAGTTGTTGACCGTTGGTTTCCGAGTTCTAAGACTTGCTCTAATTGCGGAACAAAAAAAGAAACTCTCAAACTTTCTCAACGAGTGTTTGAGTGCGCGAGTTGCGGATTGGCGTGCGATCGCGATCTCAACGCGGCAATTAATTTGTCAAAAACCGTCAGTTAGGCGGGGTTAGCCTGTGGACTGGACAAGTGCCGACACTACCAGGATGAAGCAGGAAGTAAACGAAGCCCGCCCGGCATCCAACATTGTCTAATTTTGGGTAGCTTTGGGTAGGATTTATGTAACGGATATAAGCCCCGACTTAAATCGTGGAGAACCCAAAAAATTAGATATTTAGTTCAACCTCCCAGATTCATCTGTAGAGTCAATCTAAAATCTCAATCTAAAATCTAAAATCTAAAATCTAAAATCGACCGATGGAAACCCTGCAAACCCAACTTTATCAACTCGCACAATTTGCTAATAATTTAGTCAACACTCAACTGACACACCTGAGTTTAGTCAGTGTCGGAGTGATTTTTCTGGCAGGGTTGCTAACGAGCTTGACGCCCTGTATGCTTTCGATGTTGCCAATCACGATCGGCTACATCGGCGGATACGAAGCAAAAAGCCGCCTGCAAGCTGCGGCCCAGTCGGCATGGTTTGCCTTGGGATTGGCGACAACTCTTGCGGGTTTAGGCATTGTAGCATCATTTGCCGGTCAAGTTTATGGCAAAATTGGTCTGGGTTTGCCGATCGTTGTGAGCGTAATCGCGATTTTAATGGGGCTGAATTTACTGGAAGCCTTACCCTTACAAATGCCGTCTTTTGACGCTGTGGGCTGGGTTCCGAAAGATTTGCCTGCGGGCGTGCGATCGTACTTATTAGGCTTAACTTTTGGTTTAGTAGCTTCTCCGTGCAGCACGCCGGTTTTAGCTACTCTCTTAGCTTGGGTTTCCAAAACGGGAGATCTAGTTTTAGGCGGTGTGTTGCTGCTGTTTTATGCTGCGGGCTACGTTGCTCCGCTGATTGTAGCAGGTACTTTTACCGCGAGCATTAAAAAGTTGTTAGAATTGCGCCGTTGGTCGAGTTGGATTACGCCTGTTAGTGGCGTTTTGTTAGTGGGATTTGGCGTGTTCTCTCTGCTTTCTCGCATACTTCCAGCTTAATTGAAATCGGCATAATTCGGCATGATTCGGCGGTATCACTTGGCGGTTGAAACCGCTACTACACAAACAAAGTCCGCCGACGCGGACTAAGAAAAAAGACTTAAGAGAATTATGCGGCTTGAAGCGGCTTGAATCGGCGGTTAAAACCTGTTGACCTCAAATTCGTATGTGGCGAAGCGCCCCTGGAATACGAATTCGAGGTCAAACTACACAAACAAAGTCCGCCGACGCGGACTAAGAAAGAAAGCAGGATTTGATACTATATGTTACTCACGAATAACAAATAACCAGTAACCAGTAACCAGTAGCCAGTAACCAATAACTAATAACTCATGACATCAGAATCAAACTGGACTAATGCCCCTCAAAGATTTTTTAAGCGAGAAATTCTGCCAGTGCTGGCAGATTTGCGGCTGGCAATTATCTTGCTGCTGGCGATCGCATTTTTCAGCATTTCCGGCACCGTCATCGAACAAGGTCAATCTGTAGAATTTTACCAATCCAACTATCCAGAACACCCGGCTTTGTTCGGCTTCCTAACTTGGAAAGTTGTGCTAATTGCAGGACTTGACCACGTCTACCGCACTTGGTGGTTTTTGTCAATCCTAATTCTGTTCGGCAGCAGCTTGACAGCTTGCACTTTTACCAGGCAATTTCCGGCCTTAAAATTGGCCCGCCGCTGGAAATTTTATGAAGAACCGAAGCAGTTTGAAAAGTTAGCTCTCAGTGCGGAATTAGAAACAAGTTCTTTGAGTTCGTTAGAACAACTTTTGCAGCAAAAAAGTTACCGCATATTTCGAGAAGGTGAAAAAGTTTATGCTCGCAAGGGCATAATTGGTAAAATTGGCCCGATTATTGTTCACGCGAGTATGCTAATTATTTTAGCTGGGTCGATGTGGGGCTCGATGACGGGATTTCTCGGTCAAGAAATGGTTCCTAGCGGTGAAACTTTTCAGGTGCAGAATATCCTGGATGCTGGGCCTTGGGCGGGGCCGCAAATACCGAAGGATTGGTCGGTGCGCGTGAATCGGTTCTGGATCGATTATAGTCCGAGCGGCGCGATCGACCAATTTTACTCGGATCTGTCAGTTTTGGACAAAACAGGCCAAGAGGTCGATCGCAAAACCATTCACGTTAACGAGCCTCTGAGATACCGGGGAGTCACCTTTTATCAAGCAGATTGGAGCCTAGCCGCCGTGCGAGTTCGCCTCAACAAAAGCCCCGTTTTGCAACTGCCAATGGCTCAGTTAGACACCCAAGGTAAAGGCAGAATTTGGGGTGCTTGGATTCCGACAAAACCAGATTTGAGTGCTGGAGTTTCTCTGCTAGCAAAGGACTTGCAAGGCACAATGTTAGTCTACGGTACGGATGGCAAATTGTTAACTACAGTTCGCGCCGGTACAGCGGTGGAAGTTAACGGAGTGATGCTGGCAATTGATGAAGTTGTTGGCAGCACGGGATTGCAAATTAAAGCCGATCCAGGAATTCCACTCGTTTATACGGGCTTCGGGTTGCTAATGCTCAGCGTGATGATGAGCTATCTTTCTCACTCGCAGATTTGGGCTTTGGAAAAAAATGGCAAGCTATACGTCGGCGGGCGCACTAATCGCGCTCAGGTGATATTTGAAAGAGAAGTTGTGGAGATTTTGGACAAGTTGGCAGAATTGAAACAAGAGGCAGAAAAGAGCGAAATAGCGCCAGCTTCTCTCGCCAATCAAAATTAATAGTGGGGTGGGCATTGCCCACCTAGCTAAAAATATATATTTTAGTAACTCGCGGGCTTACAATATCAACATATTTTATACCTCAAACTATTGTTAATTCCAAAAAGGTAATCTGTGATACAAGAATAATTATTAAAAATTTGTTACAGTTAATAACTATTGATAGACTTACCCTAGTATTTTTTATGCCAATTATTGTTGCTTTTGTCATTCAAACAGTTTTACCTGCACTAAGTGTGCTTTTCGCTCTTTTAATTCCTGTACTGGCTGCTGTCATCCAATTCGCTCTGACTCGCATCCCCAGAATTCCCTCATATATCCGCCTCCTCAAAATTTTGTATTCAGATATTGACTCATCTGCAAAAGAGCGAAAAATTATTACTGGTGGACTGCTAGTAATTAGCAGTATTGTGACTTTCATGGCTTATTCTCTGATACCTTGGACGGGTGTACCCCTAATCGGTGCTGTTACCAGTCCAATCGCTGGTGCTGTTGCTCTGGTAGTTGCACTGGCACTTCTAGATATGATTTTTGCCACGAATAAAGGCTATTACTTAGAGCGACTCAAAGGAGAAGGTTTTGCTGGATTAAATGAAATAGAAACTGATATTAAAGAGTTAAAAGATATTTTTGGTAAATCGTGGGATAAAGTTAAATCGACGATTAATGATACCACCCAGAAAATTTATGAAGAGGGCTGTAAACGTGGCATCAACTTTAGTGATAAATCTTATCAAAGCTATATTGATCGTGAATTAGAAGGATTGAATTTATATGTTGGTAAAAATTCAGTGGCAGAGTATCAATCTATAAGTGCAGACTTATTAAAACAAAATAACGGCGAAGATTGGACAAAAGATGCTTTTGCAGTAGGGACGGGTGCAACTGTAGGGGCTTTGGCTGGTGTTGGGGCTTCAGCAGTTGCGACCTCAGTATTTGCGCCAGCTAGTATTTGGACAACTATCCATAGCATTCCTTTGATTGGGGGATTGGTGGGGAGTTCAACTGGTATTGTTGTCAGTGCAGGATACTACTCATTACTAACATTTGCTGCTCCTGTTGGACTGGGAGTATTAGCAACTGTCGGGATTTACAGCGGTCTAACGGGCTGGAAAAATCAAGAAGAAGCTGCCAAGATGAGCAAGTTTAAATCAGAGATAATTATGGCTGCTTTACCAATGGCTTGGATTGACGGTGAATTAGATGACAAGGAGAAAGATAGTATAGATAGATTGATGACCACCTCCGGTATGAGAAAGGAAGAGCGAGATTTGGTTCGGAAAGCCATAGAACAACGGGATAGTTTTGATGAAATCATGAAAAAGAGTATTCTTTTTGATGAGGAACATCGGGAAAAAAGTTGTAGTCAAAGCAATAAAGAGCGACTAAAGCATCGCCTAATATTATGTACAGCTTGGGAGATTGCCGTTGCTGATGGCAAAATTGATTTGTCAGAATTAGCTCTTCATAACCGGATGGCAGATAAGCTAGGTATTTCTCGCGAAGAGGTGAAAGAAATTCGGCGGGCTATAAACCTCAAGCATCAGCAAGAGCTTTGGCTGACGGAAGCATTAGAACCAAATGGTTCAAAGACTAAATTATTGAGCGTCCGCGAACAATACCGCCTCCAAACAGCAGCGGATTATCTTTAGTCTTATCTAATGGGGAAGGTAGCCCCAATAACTTGTAGTAAGTAATTATGAAAAAGATTAGATACAGCCAAGATGTAGATGCGATGCTGATCGAAATTTCCGATCGCCCGATCGCCTATGCCGAAGATGAAGGACAAATGATTCTGCACTATTCTAGCAGCGGAGAACTGGTGTTGATTGAAATATTAGATGTGAAACAATTTATTTCCTTAGAATCTCTTTCCGAAGCAGTTAAGTAGGGTGTTCTACTCTAGCGTTATTTTCGAGCCAAACCAGCAATCTCACTGACGCACCGAAAGCAAAAAAACGGTGCGTCAGAATCATGCTTTCAGTGCTGATTGAGAATCTCAAACCTGACGCACCCTACCGCAATCACTAACAGCAGCAGAAGGCTCAACCTTCTACTTCTCGTGCCGCACTTCAACCACCGTGTGCACGTTCCCCCGCGGCAGAAAATCGCCCTTCACCGTCACTTCCAGGGGCTCGCAAGCTGCGACAAAATCGTCTAAAATTTGATTGATCGATTCTTCGTGAGAAATGTAGCGATCGCGATAACTGTTAACGTAGAGCTTCAGTGCCTTCAACTCGACCACCCGCTCGTCGGGCACGTAAGTAATATGAATCGCCGCAAAATCGGGATAGCCAGAAAACGGGCACTTGCAAGTAAATTCTGGCAAAGTAATGTCAATCGTGTAGCGCCGCCCGACTCGCGGGTTCGGGAAAGTAATTAACTGCCCCTCCAAAATCTCGCGTTCGCCGTATTTCATTTCCTCGGTGCTTGACTTTTGCGACATACTTTGTTCGGTTGCGTGGTTGTTCATAGCGATCGACTCAGAAATTGTAACATTTAATTAAATTTACTATTAATATCTGTAACAACTATCTTGATGAATTGTATCGCGATCGAGCTAATTGCAAATAGTCTCAGGCTAAACTTAAAAAAGTTCACCCTCGCCATCTACAATTATGCAAAATACTACCTTATCTGACAATACGAACCCTGAAAACTCAAATAGTTACTCTGCATCGGTACCAATTTCGCTCTATCGAGAAGTCACGGCGGAATTGCAAGCAGCCCAAGCGATGCTCGACTCGCTCAAAACCCACAACCAGCAATTAGTTCAACAAAATCAACAACTGCGGCGAGAAGTAGAAACAGTAGTTCAAGTATCCCAGCAGTTACAACAAGTAGTCAACGCGGCTCAGAACGTCACCCAGACTGGGATGCCTCAAATGCCCTCAGTCAAATTCAATTTCAGCGTTGAACCGGAACCTCAAGCACCTGCAATATCGAGGGCTAGCTCTTCTAACATACCTCAACCACCTCAAACAGTCGCATTTCCCTTTCCTCTACCAGAACCCACAGTCCCCCCCATTCCGGATACACTTCCAGAAAAATTATTTACAGAGGTGCCGGAAACTCCTTACCGGGTGCGCTCTCAAGCAAAAACAGCCTCAGACTTAAGTGGATTGTGGCTGGCTATTGCCATTTTTCTGATTGTTATTGCTGCTTTTGGTGCAGGTTATTTAGTTGTTCGCCCTTTGTTGAAGGGAAAGTAAATTTCAACAAGAATCCCACGGCTCAAACCGTGGGATTTTAACGAAAACCTAGCATAAAATATTCAAACTTACGCTAATTGGCTATCATCCTCTGGCTGCACTCGCTTCTACTAAACGTGGTGCATACTGCTCTTCACAAGCAGATTCTAGGATGCCCACCCCGGGCTCGAAACCGCGCGTGAACTCGGTGAGTTTTACCTGTTTAGCTTCCAAAGCTGTCTGTAGCACCTTCATGGCCTTGTGAGGGTCGCCGGCTCCGCAGAAAAATAAGTCTGCGGCAAAATAACCGTGTTCAGGCCAAGTATGGATTGCTATATGAGACTCTGCCAAAGTTGCAGTAGCCGTCACTCCGTGAGGACTAAACTGGTGTACGCACAAATCGATGAGAGTAGCTCCTCCGGCTTCGATCGCATCGAGAATAGCGCGGCGGATACGTTCAGGATCGTTGAGCAGGTCTCCAGGAGACTGCCAAGCATCAGCGACCAGATGGGTTCCCAATTGTTTCATTCTGCGGGGTTTTACCTCTAATTCACAATGTCTCAAACCTTTTGACCATAGCACGGATTCTAGAAATTTTCAAGTAAATTACCAAAAAAATTCCAAAAAATAGTTGCGAGGGCCCTCGCAACTATTTTTTGGGGCGCTTTGTCGCCAGTCAAACGCCGGTGCGAGATCTCGCACCGGCGAGTAGCGCGCCACTGCAAAAAAGCGACGTAAGTGAAGCTTTTGACTTCACGCGCGATCGCTAGCCTGCTCGCAACTGACAATCAACACACTACCGGACATCCGATCAATCGCGGCTGTGAGTAGCCCCATTCGGCAAAATAGCCCCGCTCAAAGCCGCTTGGTTCAAATTAGCAACATTCAAGCTAGCCCCAATCAAATTAGCCTCCGACAAATTAGTTCCTGTCAAATTTGCCCCTGTCAAAGAACTCAGCAGCAAACCCGCTCCCGACAAATTGGCGTGGCTCAAATTCGCTCCCCGCAAATCTGCTTCCAGCAAGCTAGCACCCGATAAATTTGCACCGCTCAAATCAGCTCCCCGGAGAGAAGCTTTGTTCAAATTCGCAGCCCTCAAATCAGCATTATGCAGAATCAAACCATTCAAATTAGCTTTACTCAAATTAGCGCCTTGCAAGTCAGCACCGCTCAAATTAGAACCATTTAAGTTAGCTCCTTTCAAGTCAGTACCGCTCAAGTCAGCACCCCTCAAATTAGCAGCACAAATACAAGCCTCCCGCAGACTTGCCTCGCTCAAAATCGCCCCAACCAAATTGACACCGCCGAGATTTCCGCGATTGAGATAAGCCCGAATTAGATTTGCACCGCTCAGGTTTGCGCCGTTCAAATCTACTTCGCTCATAATTGCTCTAGTCAGATTTGCTCTGCTTAAATCAACCCCGCTCATAATTGCTCGGCTCAGCGTCGCCCCGCTCAAATTAGCCTCAATTAGTTTCGAGCCACTTAGCAAACAAGCTCCGACTAAACTCGCTCCAGTCATCACAGCTTTGCTCAAGTCAGCGCGAGACAATATTGCTCCGCTGAGATTTGCTCCGCTAAAATCGGCTCCGATCGCCACAGTTCCCGTTAAACTACAACTACCTAGGTTCGCTTCAATTAATTTAGCCTTAGATAAATTAGCCCCGCTCAAGTCGGCGCCGTTTAAATTAGCTCCTATTAGTTTACTTCTAATTAAGTTCGCACCTTTCAAATTAGTGTTGCTCAAATTAGTTCGACTGAGATTAGATTCAATCAAATGAGCGGCAATGAGGTTGGCTCCTCGAAAATCTCGTTCCCCGTTTCTATGTCTAGTTAAAAGTTCATCAGCAGTTAAAAGCTCAGTGAAATTCATAAAAAAAATTGAGTGAGTTTCCTTAATTTCTCGATGTTCAATGTTGTCTGAAAGTTTGTATGCTCGTGTTTGCTAGTCAGTTCTTAAACCATTACTGCCGCAGTAATAATTATCAAAACTGGTTGATTTCTAGCATCACCCTGATAATTTACGTAGAACTTACGAAAAGCCACCCGGGTTTTCGTAAAAGTAGGGCTTGGCTAGGGGCATTTATGAAGAAACTGAGTTTCTCGCTTCCGCCTGTAAGTCTTATGCTGCTAAGAGTTAGTTGCGGCTGATGTTAGTTGTTAATTGTTAGTTGTATTTATACTAACTGCTAATCACTAACTATTAACTACTAACTATTTACAAAATATCGATAAATCGATAAGTTGTCGATCGCATATTTTTGGGGTTCTTGCTGGCGGCACCCGCGCCACATTCACAGCCCACAAATTGCTGGTACAGGGGAGCAAATCTATTCTATTAGTTCCCGAAAGAAATAAGGACTCGAAGCTTCAACTCCGAATATCTTTTAGTTTTTGCCTTCTTTCTTCGATCGCCCATGAAAGCAGAGCCCGGTCAGCTCAGCTAGTGTCACCTCCCCCCACTGTGCTCAATGCCAGTGAAATCGAACAGGAAGGCTGTTTCGATCGGAGTCCCGATCGAGTCCCAGGCGAAACCAGCAATAGGCTGCCATGGGCCTGAGATTTCGCCAAAAAAAGCGCCGCGAGCCGTTCCCGTACTCCCGCGCTGCTGTGCTTGCTGTTAATGTTTACTCGATCCATGAGCGCTTGCGCTTCTAATTAACAGAACGCCCGATACCAGACGCGCTCCCGGACATAAAAGCTGTTCCTGGGCTTGAAAAATGCTTCGCTGAGGCATTCCCAGAAAAACTATATTCCTTTAGCCGGTCTTGCCAAAGGCAATTGGGCTGCTACAGCCAACCAATGACCAGCCTAAGTCTTGCCCCAAGGGGACGACAATATTATTCCAATAATTGCCGACCACCGCAGGCCGTACTCGGCGCGCGGGACTGACTAATTCACCTGATATAATTTGCTGAAATTAGCCACCCCATAATTAAAGATAGTCGTTCTTTGACTAACGGGGCAATCTCTACTGCAATTTAAGTCATCCAATTTTATCCTACTCCAGGGTTTGCAACCCTTGCAGTAGTGAGTGTTACAGACTCAAAAATCCCTGCGGATTTAGAGTGTAAAAATTTATAGAGCCGATCGACCAG
This sequence comes from Microcoleus sp. CAWBG58, assembly GCF_020883045.1. Taxonomy (NCBI): domain Bacteria; kingdom Bacillati; phylum Cyanobacteriota; class Cyanophyceae; order Oscillatoriales; family Microcoleaceae; genus Microcoleus; species Microcoleus sp. CAWBG58. Next base: position 51,057 of record NZ_JAHRFA010000030.1, read on the forward strand.
CCGACCAAAGTCCAGCTCGCCAATCCAAATTAAATTTTTAACACATCTCTTTTTTTTAAGTTTCCAGAACAAAACAAAAGCCGGCTTTCAGAGAAAAAGCCGACTTTTGTTTTGTTCTGGCAAAGCGTAAAACCCCTAGCTAGCCAGTGTTTGTTCCACAAGCTCAATTGGGCTCGCGACTAGCCAAACAAAGTCCTCTCGATCAAACCCGACGCTTGCCAGCAACGCCCTGATTGGGGTCGTAAATACCAGGCGTAGTATCAGCGCCGGGACTGCCGGGAGTGCCGTAATCTGCCCGAGCGGTATCCACGCTGGGAGAGTCGTAGGTGTTCCAATCCTGAATGCCTCCGCGGCTCAGAACAGCCCCAGCTTGAGCGACTTCTGCTTCGCTGCCGTCAACCAGTACCAAGTAATCTCCCCTCGCCACTCGATCGTTATAAGCTCTGGCTTCCTCTTCGGGAATTCCCAAACCGACTAAAGCTCCGATCAAGCTACCAGCAGCCGCACCCAAAGCAGTACCTGCTAGTGTAGTGGCGATCGCCGTAGCCGAGGCTCCAGCCAGCATAATCGGCCCGATACCCGGAATTGCCACCAAGCCGAGACCTACCAACAAGCCAGTCAAACCGCCCAGCGTTCCGCCTGTGAGCGCACCCTTAGTCGCCCCTTCATCGGCCTTGTTGTCTGCGCTGTCGTGCACGTCAATGCCTGCGATATCCCCTTTAGAATCGCCATCCTTAGCAATGACCGAAACCCGATCCATGTCGAAACCCCCTGTTCTCAGTTCTCCCAGCGCGTGTTCAGTCTCGCGGCGAGTGGAAAACACGCCCACAGCGCGCTTTTGGCGGGCCATCGATCTGCGGCCGGTGTCTGCCGGCACATCATAAATGCCCCAATCCTGAATGCCCCGCACGCTCATAATTCCTTCGGCGGTGGCAAGTTCGGCATCCGTTCCTTCTACGAATACCAAATATTCTCCGCGCGAGAGGCGATCGCCATAAACTTTAGCTTGGGCTTCGGGAACGCCCAAACCGACCAAACCGCCGACCAAACCGCCCGCAGCAGCCCCGATCGCGCCTCCGACTACAGTATCAGCAAGCAGAGTGGCGATCGCGCCCCCCGCCATCACCGGGCCAACTCCCGGAATCGCCAGCGCCCCAATACTTCCGAGCAACCCAATCAAACCGCCCGTCACGACTCCCGCCGTCGCGCCAGCTTTCGCGCCGCCGCCCACCTTCTCGTCGGTACTCTTAGCAGCACTAGCGCCCGCAATTTCGCTGCGATCGAGATTTTCTCCAACTACCGAAACCTTATTCATCGGAAACCCGCTACTTTGCAGTTCCATCAAGGCTAGTTCCGTATCGCGGTAATTAGAAAACGATCCTACAGCCCGTTTGTGTTGACCTAAAGCCATTTCTTTTCTCCTTCAAAATATACTGTTTTTACACAACTACAGAATTTCCGATCTGCTTGCTGCCATCTATCACATTTAGTCATTTTTTCCCAACATTTTTCATCGCTCGTTGGGAATAAAATTCGTCTCTATCTTCCGACAGGTTTCCACTAATTATCGGGAATTTTAAATCGTAAATTGCCAATGGCAAATTGCAGGTATTGCGCGAGTTTGGAGCGCGGATTTTTGAGTGGGTTAATCTTCAACTCTTTAACTCAAAAAAACGCAACCGAAAGATTCACGTAAGCCTTGTAATCCACTGTGAAAGCACTTTTAAAATTCCCAACTTTCCCTCTTCCTTATGTCGGTTAAATCCGTCAAACAATCCGTTAAATCCGTTACCAAATCCGTTGCCGAACTTCCTTCCAATTTATTACTTACTAGGCGATGCGGCGGGTGAAGCGGGGGCGACAACAGCCGTAACATTCACGCTTTTAACACCCTTAATCTCTTTAGCTAGAGGCTCAATTTTAGCTAAATCAGTTTGATTCGGAACTGTGCCACCTACGGTAACAGCCCCGTCTTTTGCGTCCACAGTCAGCGCACCTTTAGTAATGTTCACTTCCAACTTAGAACGAACTTCACTTTTCAGGTCGCCATCGGCTCTGCTTGCATCGCCGCCAGTCACGTTGTTGCGCTGTTCTCTGGCTCTGATATCAGAATTTGCTTGGGCTTTGCGAACATCGCTAGTTGCGTCGGACTGAGTTTTTTGAACATTCTCGGCTGGGGGCGGGCTCTTGACATTTTCTGTGGTAGAATTAGGAGCATCGGCGCTAGTTTTAGCCCCCTCAGTGCAAGCAGCAGCTCCAAATAATAGGAGACCGCTGATGAGAATTGGTGTTAGTTTATTCATAATATATTAATACCCTCCGGGTAAGCTGTCGATGAGTGAGACTTCGTTGAGTGAGATTAAGCCACACAGAATTTTAGCTGGTGCTTTCTGCACTCTAAAAATCCTTATATCAAACATATATAATTGAGGAATCCGCTACATCGCTCTACAGGTGTAAAATTTACCTCTGTCCTTGGGTAGAGTACAAAAAATAAAATAAGGTCTTATATAATTTTAAATTTTAGATTTTATATCGTTTCCGGTTATATCGGAATTATTTAACCGCAGAGAACACAGAGAACACAGAGAGAGCATGGAGAGATCAATAATTCAGATGCTATCGAAAATGATATTAGATTTCTGCACGATCGCGATCGCTTGTCGAAGTGTCGAAGGATTTGCAATTGGGAATGAGTTACTGAAGATGGGTTTGAAGCTGACAAAACAGTTGCATTATTTTTTTTTAACGGGTATTAGATTAAATTTAACTTAATTATTCCTGGATTCACTATTCATCATCAATCAGGTTGATTTCGATATTTTTAATTACTAAAGCTAATATTTTGAGAGACACCAAGTTCACAAACGTAAGTTTTATTAATAGATTCGATCGCCACTCACAACTAATTTTGTCTGATGACAGTTAACCGCTTGACAGTTAACTGATGACTAATGACTGATGACTAATGACTAATGACTAATGACTGATGACTGATGACTTCCTGCTTCAATACAAACGAAAAGAGTCGAGAAATTTTTGAGCATTTTCAGGTTCTGGAGTAGTAGCAACCAGCCCGTAAACGCGCTTTTCAACCAAAAAAACTTGACCGACGCCTATAGGTTCCTTGGGAGAAAGTGGCTGAAACTCAAACTCTTTTCCCGGGTAGCGACCCAGAGAAATGTCGCGCACTTGCAGCAATTTAGCATTCGCAGCCACTACAAAAAAGTCAACGGCATTATTTAAAGTAATTTTGATATTCTTGTTGCTAGTTGCAAAATCTAGGTCAAAATATTGAAGTAAATAAGTTTCTTTGTTTTTTAAGATAGACCTGTATGTATAAGTGGTAATTTGAGTTGAAAAAGTTTCAGTATTAATTTTGGGAGTTCCGGGCATATCGATCGCAAACTGACCCATTGCCGAACAAAATGGCTGCCACTCTGGCTGAGGAAGTGGCGCCCGCAGCGGGGCTACTTGAGCTTTTGCCGGAGTGGTAAACTTGAGGCCGGAGACAAGTAATGTAGCAGTAACTAGGATTATGTGCAGAAATTTCATTTGAGTAAAAATTATATTTGTCCGATCTGCGCTAGCCTAGAAATATATCCGCAAACGAGGGATTTATGCTGAATATTATACGTAGCCAACAGCGAGGCAACTCGATCGCCCCAGCCAAAACCAGTAAAACCAATAAAACCAATATACTCGCTGGTGTAAAGACTTGGCTGGCTATCAGTCTGCTGGTTTCTGTGACAGCTTGTGCAAACAGCCCCAACAGCAAAGCCCTCGAAGAATCGGTAGCCGCCGATCCGAAATTAATCGCAACTCCGCTTCCCGTCCCTCTTCCTCCCCCAGGGACAGCAGTTGAAACCAGCACAACTGCCAAACTTCCTGCCGATTTCCCGACAGAGATTCCACTCTATCCTAATGCTCAGTTAATCGAAGTTGGTGCGCCCAGCGATGGACAGTCAAAAAACGTGCGGCTGCGCTGGGAAAGCACAGATCCGGTTAATTCGGTTCAGAACTTTTATCAGACAGAATTTGGGCGCCCGAATTGGCAAATAGTCAGCCGCCCAACCGCCGAAGGACAAGGTTCTTTGGTAGCAACCCGAGATAAATTGCGGGTAACAGTGTCGCTTTCTGGGACTCAAAAAGTAGGAGGTTCTACAGAATTTGCGATCGACTATAGCAAAGACAGCCCCGAAATAGCAGCCAGTCCCCAACCTAACAATTCCGAGTCTAGCCCATCTCCAACCGCTTCACCAAGTCCATCAAATTCAGAAGGAACTACTCCAACCCCATCCCCTTCGCCAAAATCAGAAAAAGTTAGCCAACTAGACACCAAAATTCCTCAACAGTTGCAGCAGTACGTGGCGGATTTGGCTCAATTAGAAGCGCTGAAAGTGCGATCGAAAAGCGGTGCTAATTTAGAAACTGGCAACAGTTTACCCGAACCCAACAAAATTGTCACCCGCCGCGAATACGCCCGCTGGTTAGTAGCAGCAAACAATCAGATTTATGCCAGCCGTCAAGCCAAACAAATTAGATTAGCAGCAGAATCTAGCGAACCAGCCTTTTCTGACATACCCAAAACAGATCCAGATTTTGCAGCAATTCAAGGTTTAGCAGAAGCCGGTTTAATTCCGAGTTCGCTTTCTGGAGAAACGAAAGATATGAAATTTCGTCCGGATGCACCTTTAACCCGCGAAACAATGATTCTCTGGAAAGTACCATTAGATACCCGTCAAGTTTTGCCTACAGCCAACATTGAGGGAATCAAAGAAAAATGGAGTTTTCAAGACGCTTCTAAGATAGATTCCCAAGCGTCGCGGGCAGTTTTAGCTGATTTCAACAATGGAGATTTGGCGAATATTCGTCGGGTTTTTGGTTTTACAACTCTCTTTCAGCCCAAGAAATCCGTGACTCGCGCCGAAGCTGCTGCTAGTTTGTGGTATTTTGGTATTCAAGATCAGGGATTGTCGGCTAAAGATGCCCTGCAAGCCAAGTCTCAACCAGCCCAGTAGACTTGTTTAGGCTCATTAAAAGTTTTGCACAAAGCATCAACTTAAACAAAAAAGGTTCGTAGTGAGGACTTCAGTCCTTCTTTTCCTGAAAACTGAAATCCAAGAAAGGTTCGTAGTGAGGACTTCAGTCCTTCTTTTCCTGAAAACTGAAATCCAAAAAAGGTTCGTAGTGAGGACTTCAGTCCTTCTTTTCCTGAAAACTGAAATCCAAAAAAGGTTCGTAGTGAGGACTTCAGTCCTTCTTTTCCTGAAAACTGAAATCCAAGAAAGGTTCGTAGTGAGGACTTCAGTCCTTCTTTTCCTGAAAACTGAAATCCAAAAAAGGTTCGTAGTGA
>NZ_JAHRFA010000030.1:56512-79766 GCF_020883045.1 Microcoleus sp. CAWBG58
CCTGAAAACTGAAATCCAAAAAAGGTTCGTAGTGAGGACTTCAGTCCTTCTTTTCCTGAAAACTGAAATCCAAAAAAGGTTCGTAGTGAGGACTTCAGTCCTTCTTTTCCTGAAAACTGAAATCCAAAAAAGGTTCGTAGTGAGGACTTCAGTCCTTCTTTTCCTGAGGACTGAAATCCTCACTACAAACCTGTTAGATTATCATCCTGACTCTGGTAGAAAAGTCTCGCTACTTTAATTTCTCTGCCCGAGTCACCGCCACAAATCCTTGCAAACGCCATAAATCATACATCAGCCTCTCTGTGTGCGGTGCGCGCGCTGCGGAATAGATTTTTTGTATTACTCTTGATTCGTCTTAATTTCTGTATCCTGCCAAACAAGCGCTACATTTGGCTGGCAAACTTTGTACATATTTTAACTAAGACTTGGAAAAACTCTCAGTAGGATTCCGGATGGAGTAACAGACTTAAGGATAAATGAAAAAGAGTGTTTGAGTCTGGGAGAGCGTTTTCTAATGTACGATATTACCCTATTTACCCCACAAGATATCGCGAAATGCAGTTTAGTCCTGCGCCAGTTCGGTAGAAATTCTGCTAGTATGGAAGCCAGCAGCCAGAAAATTGTCAAGTATATTTACCAACATTTTTGCGATTCGCAAACAGGAGAAAATAGCTGTGTTTTGGTGCGTTTGTTCAAAACTCATCCCTACGGGGAATTAGAAGACTCATTGCAACAATCCGCCCGCCGCTTAATGAATGGCAAATCCCCTGCCGCCGACATGAAATGCTGGACTCTACTAGCAACCGCAGGCATAGAACCGCAGTGGAATTCTCGGCACACAGCAGTAGAAAATACAGCTATTCCCTTAGTTAGCACTGAAGTAGTAGCCAAAATACCGGCGATTTCGGAAACCATCAGACAGTTCGGTTTAGATATTCCTACAGTCCTTGGCATCGAGGGAGAAAGGTTTCTGCAATTAGAACCAGCAGTATTAAATATTTTTCACGTATCCGAGGCAAAAGGTAGCCCCTTTATTCCCGAACAAGATTCCTTAATTATCCCGTACAAAGTCAAGTCTGTCTTGGCATTTGGGGGACTTTTGCGATCGGGAAGTTTGTTTACTGTAGTGATTTTCCTTAAAGTAAAAATTCCCCCTAGCACAGCTCAATTGTTTAAACATTTTGCACTTAGTGTCAAAACGGCTCTGTCTTTATCTGACGAAAAAGATGTTTTTAATAATTCAAAAACATCGGCAAATATTGTCCAATCTCACAATGCTTACGAAAATCAATTATTGGAACATCAAGTTGCTAGTTTGATTCAATTGCTGGATTTTTCGGAACAGGAAATGCTCAGGCAAGCAGCTCGTTTTGAACGGATAATTGATAAGTTGCAGCGCGAACTTGCCGATCGCAAAAACAAGGAACAAGCTTTGCAAGCAAGTCAAGAATCATTCAAAGGCATCATCAATACTCCCGGAGATGCTATTGTGCGTGTCGAGGAAAATCAAGGAATGCACAGTTTTAATCAAGGTGAAGAACAGATTTAATCCAAGCTATGTTAAAATTGGTTCGTAGTGAGGACTTCAGTCCTCATAAAAGTCTGAGGACTGAAGTCCTCACTACGAACGTTATTTAGGGTTGGGGGTTCGGGATGCTAAGATCGAGCCGTACCATTTATCTATTGGCGTTTGCTTTGTAACCCGAAATCCTAAATTTTCAATAACTTGTCGGGTTTCGACGTGAGTGTGACCAGACCACAAGTGATATTCTAAAGACAGGTTTTGCACGAGTTGCCAAGAATCTCGGTCTTCAAATAACAGCCATTCTGCACCTTCGCAGTCTACTTTGGCTAAATCGACGCTGCCGCCAATGCGATCGATCGCCCTTTTCAACGATACCATCGGTACATCGCCGTTTTCGCTGACGCGCGATCGCGTTTTTCCCGATACTTCCCGAATATCCAGAACTACTCTACCATCTTCGACTCCCACAGCCTCCATAAAATAGGTAAAATTGGCAATTTCAGATTGATGTTTGAGGTAAATTTCTAAGTTTGGATTAGCTTCGTAGGCGTGAATTACAGCTTGAGGAAATCGATTCCGGGCGGCGATCGGAAACAACCCGACATTCGCCCCGATATCGAGAACTTTCATCAGCGATTCAGATAATTGTTCCACTCCGTAACAGTCATCTAAAAGCACTTCAATAAATTCTCCATCCATGCCTTTCTCCTCCGGCAAGTTTACTTGTTGGCGATTTCCTTGCACAATTAAATTACCGGGCAAATTAAAGCTAGCAACCCTCTTGAATTCTATACCTAACTTTTGGGCGCGGATTTTACGTTGCAAAAGTTGCAGTATTTTATTGACAAGCATAGAAGAATATTAAAAAAAAATCATTTTTATAATAACGCTCTCTGCGCCCTCTGCGCCCTCTGCGGTTCAAAAAAAATCTGATTCACTTCAGAAAATACGATTCCTACCCAGAAAAAATCTGCTTTAATATATGTCAAAATACGCTCCCAAACCCAAAAATAAAAAATGTTAGAGTTCGATCGCCTATTTCAAACAATCGAAGAATTAGTCATGCTGCACTCCCCCAGCGGTATGGAGTCAGAAATTAACCAGCGGTTGATGGAAAAATTCGCAGCCCTGGGAGTGAATGCTTGGATCGATCGCGCTGACAATGCGATCGCCCTAATTCCGGGGCGCAATCGAGAAAAGTCGATCGCCATTACCGCCCACAAAGACGAAATCGGGGCCATAGTTAAAACCATAGGCGAAGGTGGCCGCGTCGAAGTCCGCAAATTGGGCGGCGCGTTTCCCTGGGTATACGGCGAAGGCGTTGTCGATTTGTTGGGCGACAAACAAACAATTAGCGGCATTCTCAGCTTCGGAAGCCGCCACGTTTCCCACGAATCCCCGCAAAAAGCCCAGCAGGAAGATGTTTCTTTAAAGTGGGAAAATGCCTGGATCGAAACCAAGTGTACCGCCGAGGAATTAGCCGAGGCCGGAATTCGGCCGGGCACGCGGATCGTGGTCGGAAAGCACCGCAAACAGCCGCTGCGCTTGAAAGATTGGATCGCGAGCTACACCCTGGACAACAAGGCTTCAGTGGCGATTTTGCTGGCTCTGGCGGAATGTTTGAAAGAGCCTGCGGTGGATGTTTATTTGGTGGCTTCGGCGAAGGAGGAAGTCGGGGCGATCGGCGCTTTGTATTTCACGCAGCGCCAGCCGTTGGACGCGCTGATTGCTTTGGAAATTTGCCCGATCGCGCCGGAATACCCGATCGCAGATGGCGAAAACCCGGTGTTGCTGGTTCAGGACGGCTACGGAGTCTACGATGAAGGGTTGAATGGGGAATTGCGCGCCGCAGCCTCCGCAGCGGGCGTGGAGGTGCAGTTGGCGGCGATTAGCGGTTTTGGCAGCGATGCTTCGATCGCCATGAAGTTCGGCCACGTCGCCCGCGCCGCTTGCTTGGCTTTCCCCACGCAGAATACCCACGGGTACGAGATTGCTCATTTAGGGGCGATCGGCAACTGCGCCCGCATCCTGGAAGCCTACTGCGAGAAGGTTTCAGACGAATAGAAAAAAAACTTTCGCAAAGTAGTTGACAGATTGGGAAAGATTAGTTAAGGTAATAAAGGTGCGGAACAAAAGCAAACGCAACGCAAAACGCGCCCCCATCGTCTAGAGGCCTAGGACACATCCCTTTCACGGATGCGACGGGGATTCGAATTCCCCTGGGGGTATTAAAAATCTAACTCCGATATCAAAATGATATCTAGCAACTGGTAAAGGCAACAAGCCCAACCCACACGCTAGGTATCATTTTTGCATTTGGTGGGTTGAACTTCCTCTCGTATTGGATAATTGTAAATCCAGACGCGGTTTCAACCGCCCGGTCTTCTTGCTGATTTCATGGAGGTAAGCTAAATTTTTGAATAGGCGAGATTTACAAAACATCGCACTCACTCGACTTAAAGAAGTAGAAGTGCTGCTCCAAAATCGTCAATACTCTGGTGCTTACTATCTCAGCGGTTATGTCATAGAATGCGCTTTAAAAGCTTGCATTGCCAAACAAACCCGGAAATTCGACTTTCCTGACAAAAAAACTGTTTTCGACAGTTACACCCACGATTTAGAAAAACTGGTTAAAGTTGCTAAACTTGATGCAGAATTAAAAACTCTGCTAAAAGATAGAAGTTTTGCAAATCGATGGGCATTACTCAAAGACTGGTCAGAAGAAAGCCGCTATGAAAAACACGACAAACAAAAAGCCCTGGATATTTACTCAGCAATTACCGACCCCAATCACGGAATTTTACAATGGGTACAGCAACATTGGTAAGTCAAGAAATAGAAGAAGGTCAAAGACTAATAGACGCTCTTAATGCAGCAGGTGTATCAGTTGATTCTGCTCTCTGGATCTACGCACCAGAACCGGAAAGCTGGCGATTGATGCTCACATCACCTTCGTATGATAAGAAAGGCCCACTTAAAACTTATGACGAAATACTATCAGTCTTTCGTGAGGTAGAACCTGAGTTAAAAATTGATTGGACAGCCCTTGTCGCAGTCAGCGTCAAAGATAAATTAATTCAGGGATTGCGTGAGTTACAACAACGTTTCAAATCTAATTTTTCAGGGAGACGGATAACGAATCAAAGCGTCAATCATAGGTACATTGATGATGCTTACATTTATCAAATCAAGTAAAAATAGCTAAGGAGGGATAGCTACAAAATCGATCGAGATAATTCTGTGTGAGTATGCAGAAACTTTGTAATTTAAATTAAAACCTTGAGGACTTACGCATGATCCCAGAAACCGGGTTTTTGCTGAGAAGACGCGTTGTTACCGACAAATTCGGTAAAAAACCCGGTTTCTTTAGTAGGGGGGAGTTCAGAAACCCGGTTTTTTCGGAAATACATCGTTGTTACCGACAAATTCGGTAAAAACCCGGTTTCTTTGTCGGAGTCGGTAAATCCTGTTATTGCTTCCTGTTCGTTGCTTTTTAAATGCGAGACAGCTTATCATAATTAGCAATTAGAGAGAATTTAAATAACCTGCCATGCTGTGGACGCCCGGACAAATCCTCAAAACTCGCCCCTACCGCATCGATACTATCCTCGGAATGGGGGGATTTGGCATGACTTACAAGGCCACACACTTGCAACTTAACTATCAAGTTGTCCTCAAAACGCCGAATCTGAGTTTGCAAAATGACCCGGAATATCCCAACTTTGTCCGCAGATTTATCCGCGAAGGGCAAATCTTAGCCAAATTTTGCCAAAACGCCCATCCTGGAATTGTCCGCATTAGCGATTTGTTTGAGGAAGCAGGCCTTCACTGTTTGGTAATGGATTTAGTAGTCGGGCAAAGTTTATATGATGCCGTACAACAACGAGGACGATTCCCGGATACAGAAGCAGTCGCTATTATCCGCCAAATTGGAGAAGCATTAACCGATGTTCACCAAACAGGAATTGTGCATCGAGATGCTCATCCGGGTAATATTATGTTGCGTCCCAACGGACAAGCGGTGTTAATTGATTTTGGCATTGCTTGCGAATTAGTGCCAATGGTTCCTACTAGCAAACATTTTGCCCACCATGATTTTGCCCCTTGGGAACAGCAAATGGAAGGCAGCGGGAAACCAACGGTTGATATTTATGCTTTAGCTGCATCCTTATATTATGCAGTAACCGGACAAACACCAACACCTTCCCTCAATCTGCATTTTAGAAATGAAGCATTGCCACCTGCGAAAGATTTTGGGGTGCAAGATTGGGTGAGTTTAGCAATAGAAAAAGGGATGGCATCCGATCCCCAAAAGCGGCCGCAGTCGATGAAAGATTGGTTGAGTTATCTCCGGGAACCGATTCCATCAACAGTTGCCGGTGTTTCGGTGCAGCTTAAATCAGCGATGGGTGTTGACTATACTCGTTTGCGGGATTTATTGGCGGCGGGGAAGTGGAAAGAGGCGGATGGGGAAACACTCAACGTGATGTTGAAAGCTGCTAAACGGGAGAAGGAAGGTTGGTTCGTCGATAGCGAATCCATCGAGAATTTTCCTTGCGATGATTTGCGGACGATCGACCAATTGTGGGTAAAATACAGTCAGGGTCGTTTTGGCTTTAGCGCCCAGAAAAGAATCTGGCTGGAAGTAGCCAGTAAATTTGATTGTGAGACTGAATCCAAGCTGGGCGAGCGTGCGGGTTGGCGAAAAACCGAAAGTTATACCTGTTTTCTAAATTCATGCAACAGCAATCAAAGTTCTTAAACCTATCTAGTACCTGTTGTAAACCTTTATTGTAGCATTATTGTGAAGTGGTATTACTTAAAGTTTGATCGCCTAACCTTTAATCTGTGGCAAGCACCAAAGGGTAGCTTTTTCATTAGCTACGGTCTTTATTGGTATAAACAACGTCAAAAGGGTTAATAATTATGGTAGATTTAATTTTTGGAACGGTATGGTTAATATTTGGACTTGTTTGTCTTCTGATTGTATGTTTTCTGTTTTTTGCAATAGTATCTACAATAGTAGGTGTACCAGTGTTGATATTACAATCAGTGATTACCGATATCTATGACCGTGTATCGGGAGAGGCCAAATCAAAACGTGGTGTTGACTATACTCATCTACAGGAGTTATTGGCAAAAGGGTATTGGGGAGCGGCGGATAAGGAAACAGCAAAAGTAATGCTCAAAGCTAGTGGAACGGGGACGCTTTCTAGCTCACCAAAGACTTTAAATAGTTACTCGATCGAGGACTTACCTTGCGGGGATTTACGCATAATAGATCGGTTATGGGTTGAATATAGTCAGGGTCGCTTTGGCTTTAGCGTACAGAAAAAAATCTGGTTAGAAATGGGTGGAAAAATCAATCTAGAAACTGAACAACAAAAGCTGTTTGATCGCCTTGGTTGGCGAAAAGAAGGTAAAGTGATAAAGTGGAATGACCTTATCTTTAACAATCATAAAGCACCTATGGGACACCTTCCTACTCTGAATGCAGATTATTATGGAGATGTTAGCCATTTAAGCATTATGAAAAAAGAATTTACATGGTCAAAGGAAAGCCCTTATCTGAGTTTTCTTTCTCGCGTCAATAGATGTAAGCTTTAGTGTATAGCGATCTCAGCCCCTATTTAAAGAAAGAGTCAGGAAATCTCGCCAGCAATTTCGAGAGGGAAAAGGCATTAGCCTAGAGGATGTCAAAGCTCAACTGCTCAAAGATGATCTACTCTAAAATGGACACTAAATGATGCGTTATGCGATCGTCATTGAAAAAACACCCAATAACTATTCAGCTTATGCGCCAGATTTACCCGGATGTGCGGCTACAGGCGCTACCCTTGCGGAAGTACAGCAGCAAATTAAAGAAGCGATCGAATTTCACTTAGAAGGATTGCGAGAAGAGGGTTTACCCATTCCCGAAACAACTACGATTTCTGATTATGTAGAAGTAGCGTAGTAGGGGAAATATTTCATAATCACCAGGATTGAAAGACACCATTACATCTCCTCATTTTCAGGGAAAGTGGTGGCCGCGTACTGCAAAGAAAATGCCGTCACATCGAGTTTATCTTCTTCAGTCCAAGTTTCGCTTTCATCGACAACCGAGAGATTTTGCTGCACCAAATCGTTGAGAATAAGAGTTGCCAAGCGCAGTCTATCCGTTGGCGAAAGGGTAGAGATAACGCGATCGTAAACTTCTCGAACAGTAGTTGACATACCAAATACTCCTGCTGCTTATCTTGGGGAATACTTAGGGCAGGTTGATTTGATTATAACTTAAAAAATTAATAAATTCATGCTATACTCAAACCCTAATTTTTAACTTTAGATTCACCTAGGCTAACTTGAGAGGACTAAAGTCCTCACTACGAACGTAATTACCAAGTAAGTATATAGCTTTTCTTAACAAGATGACGTATGACTGACAGCTTATATAACCACTTAGGCTAAGAGGGCTGAAGCCCAACAACGTACCTGATCTTTCTGAGAACCGCTATATTTATTTTTCGACCATTCGATCGACCTTTTCCCTCACCAGCAAGTCTACCAAAGAACGCAGCACAAGCAATCCAGCGCATCCCGAGACGCCAAAAGCTACGATCGCCCCTGTTTGATATCCGCCCACCAACAGCACTGCACCCGTTAGCGCCCCAAAACCCGCCATACAGGCAAAAATCAGAGTTTTTAGGGCTAGGTTAATCCGTTTCAGGGCGCGATCGCTCTCGATATTGCGGACTCGAATTTGCAACTCCCCATCTTCAATCCGCTGCTCCAAACCCTTGAGAAAAACTTGCGATTTACTCGGCTGCTGCAACTTGTAGGTGATAAAATTTCGTGCTTGGAGAGCTAATTCTCCGATCGCACCTCGGCGCCCTTTACTGACTGCAATACTCTTGACAAAAGGCTGAGCGCACAATAAAAAATTGTAGTTTGGGTCGAGAGTTCTAGCAATCCCGTCGAGAGTTGTCAATGACTTGACAATAAACATCATTTCTGCTGGCAAGCGAAACGGTTGTTGCTCGAACATCATGTACAATTCGTTCTTGATTTCGTTGAATGCTTGAAAGTCGATCGGCTTATCAATAAACTTATCCAGCAAAAAAGCAATCAGCCTGCGTACCGGCATCATATCCGGCATCGGTTCCACTAAGCCGATCGCAATTAAAGTATCTAGTACGCGATCGGTATCCTTTCTCAGAATAGCAAAAAAAGTCTTGACCATTTCGTCCTTAGCCAGAGACTTCACCTCTGCCATCATCCCAAAATCGTAAAATATTAAGCTACCATCTTCTGTCACCGCCAAATTTCCGGGGTGCGGGTCAGCTTGAAAAAAACCGTCAATTAGCAACTGTTTCAAGTAACAGGAAATTCCCAATTGATTGAGCTTGCCAATATCTACTCCAATCGCTTCTAAACTGATTCTGTCGTCCACCTTAATCCCCGGCGCGTATTCTACAGTCAGCACTTTTTTAGTCGTGTACTGCCAGTAGACTTTCGGGACAATAATCTGAGGATATTCTTGAAAATTATGGCTGAAGCGATCGGAATTTTTACCTTCTTGCACGTAGTCAATCTCTTGATATAAAATCTTAAAAAACTCGTGATAAAGAGATTCTAGGTCGTACTTGCGCGTCCCAGGCAAATAGCGATCGCACAAACGCATTACTTGCCGCACCGCCTTCACATCCAAATCAAACAATCTTTCCAAACCCGGACGCTGCACCTTCACAATCACATCTTCCCCGGTGTGCAGCCTCGCTTTGTGCACCTGTCCCAGACTCGCAGCGGCAATGGGCGACGGGTCAAAATCGCGGTACAAAGCGTAAATATCTTTGCCTAACTCTGATTCTACAAGGGCGATCGCCTCTTCGGAACTAAACTCAGGAACCCGATCCTGCAACTGTTCCAACTCTTTCACGTACTCCAGCGGCAGCAAATCGGCACGAGTCGAGAGAGATTGCCCGATTTTAATAAAAGTCGGGCCCAAATTCAGCAAAGTATTCACCAACCAATGGGCGCGAATTCTTCTAGTATGAGCAGAGTTATCTTGCAGCAGCCTATCCCACCACAAAAAAAACATAAACTTTGCCGTCGCAGCAAAAACGTCTATTTGTCGTGCCAGCGGCGAATATTTAGAACGTTGCCAACGCAGGAGTTTAGGTGCAGCTTTTGTGAGCATAATAATCGTCGCGATCTGTTGAGGTGCACCGCAACGATTCTAACTGGAAATTGCAGCAAGCGATCGGCTCAGATAGAAATACCCGAGAAATACGGAATTTACTTGCACCCAAACACCTTCAAAAGTTGACAGTTGTAGGGGCAGTGCCCCCGTGCCTGCCCTCTTTAGCAGAATTTGGCTTGGAATGAATCAAGCGCGTCAAGTCCCATGGACGCTTGATTTACCGCATCGAGCGTTACATTACCAGAAAATTCAATCAATAGTGGGGTAGTGGAATTTCCTAGTGCGAACGAAGCTGCTTTGGCAGGGAGCGCTTCAAGGGCTGCAAAACCGATCGCACCGCTGGCTGCTGCGACGGCAAGTTTTTGGCAGATGTTTTTCATGTTGGTCATAAATTTATCAAATGTTGAGCGATCGAGCCGAACTGATTTTGTTGGTGGGTTCCCACCAACTAATTACTTTAAATTTCTGTTCAACTTATCAGACTTCGCCCTCAAAACACCCCTAATTTACCCCTTTATCATCGCGTAAATACACTAATTTCAACCTATTTTATATTACCTTTTTGCAAATCTATTGGATTTAAAATATCTTAATTTTTTACGAAGTATCCAATCAAAAAATGATAATTATTACAACTATAATTTTATCAGTTTCTGCCAGCACAACTACTAATATGATGTCCGGCTAATTACCATAACAATAAAAGTTTGTATCATTATGCGGACTGAAGTCCGCACTACAAACCTGTTTGTAGCATTATGCGGACTGAAGTCCGCACTACAAACCTGTTTGTAGCATTATGCGGACTGAAGTCCGCACTACAAACCTGCTGGCAATTCAGGACTGCTTCTCAACCCAACTATTATAGATTCAATAGTTCCGCTGGAATTTTTGGCAAAGTCACAGTAAAAGATGTGCGGCACAACTCGTCAGATTCAGAACTTTCTGCCGGACAACTAGACACATCAATAGTACCATTCAAGTGCTGCACTAAAGACTTTACCAGGGCTAGACCCAAACCCGTACCGGCGATCGCTTTGTTGGTAATGCCAGTACCGCGACGGAACTTTTCAAAGATGTGGGGCAAATCAGCATCAGGAATGCCACGCCCTAAATTAGACACACTTAGGACAATATCGCCGGCTACCTCAGACGCCTGAAAAACTACCGTTGTTTCAGAAGCCGAGTATTTTCCAGCATTCGTCAACAGTTCCAGTAGCACCCGCTTAAGACTGTCCGGGTCGCTTTCCAAGGAAGGGGTAAACTTCGGCACATCCACCTTCAGAGTCAATCCCTTATCCGCCCACTTTTTCTCAAAATCCACAACTAAATCTTTAATTAAAAGGTTGAGATCGATGTTGACTGGATAAAGAGGAAGTGGCTGACGCTCAAATTGCTTGAAGGTTAGCAAATCCTGAACCAGGGCGGCTTCCTTAGCACAATGCTGCTCTAGAATGTCGAGATAATTAGCCCGACTTGCTGATGGCTGTTCGGCCTGTTTGAGCATCAGAATTGCCAGATTCATGATTGTTAAAGGGGTACGCAACTCGTGACTAACATTGTCGATAAACTCGTCTTTAATCAGCTTCAATTTGCGTAGTTGCTCTAGTTGATTGGCAGATTGTTCGTGCAGTTTCTCCTGCACGTTGATACTTTCTTCCAACTCAGCATCTCTTTTTTGGACTTGGGTTTGCACTTCCTTGAATATCTGAGTTTGAATAATCGCCCTGCTCGCTTGAGCGCAGACTGATTCCAGAATTTCTAATTCTTCAGGGTTCCAAGGGCGCGGCTCGGAGTGCTGCAAAACCAAGAACCCTAAGACAATTTCCTGTCTGCTTGCGTGCATGATGGGAATTACCAGCAACCCCCGAATACCTTGGAGTTTCAAGATTTCTGCGGCTCCCTCTTGTTCCTTGTCGATTAATTCGCTGGCGTCAGCAAGGGCGAGAGGTTGGGGTGCGCTCTGGAATGCTCGATCGCACAAATTAGATTCCGACAGCCAAAAAGTGGGAGAGTTATTTTGTTTGGAGTTAGAACTTTTGGATTTGGAATTAGCACTTTTTGCCTGGGTTTTGGATTTGGCTTTCGAGCTTTGTTTCCCAGAATCTTTTGGTTCTATTGCTGGTTTACTTTCATTTTTGGTCGGTGCAGATTCACCAATTAATACTATTTTGGCTTTGGGAGTTTGATTGACGGAGGCTTTTGTTGCGGGGGAGTCTGTATCTTTGAACAGCAGTATTTGACCTCTATCTACTTGCAAGGTATTGACGGTATTTTCAATAACTTGCTGCAAAATTCGATCGACTTCTGAACAGGTGTCGATCGCAATAGCAACTGACCTGAGTAGATTTTTGTATTTAGCTTGTTGCTGTAACTGTTCGTTTAAACTGGCAATTTCTTGAGTTTTTTGAAGGTGAGCAATCGCGATACCGATCGCCTCTGATGCTGCTTCTAAGCGCTGGCGATCCGTTGCTGACCACTCGTGAGGTTGCAACTTACCAAGAACGATCGTCCCATTTACAGCCCCTCCAAATCGCGCAGGCGCTGCCAAAATTGCCCGACAAGGCAGCGGTGTCACAGGGGAATTGGGCGATGAAGCTGTCAAAGGAGTATCAAGATAGTCGGAGATCCCTGCTATCTCGCCGTCTGCTAGCAGGTTTGCGAAAACAGGATGTTCGAGCGATATCCTAGGCGATTCTAATTTTGTGCTTTGGGAGTCTTCGGGTATCTTACTTGCATCCGCAGCGTTTGGCAGATCGCTCTTCTGAAGCCAGCAAGCATTCGGAATTACTACTTTCTGGTCAGCTACAGCAGCAACCAAACAGAAATCTACCCCACAAGCAACCCCCAAAGTTTTTGCTATTTGTAGCAGCAGGATTTCTCGATCGATTTTGGTCGCGAGAATTTGGTAAATTTGCCGCCCGACAAGGGCAGGATCGACCTGGTACTGCATAAGACGATCCAGAAATTTTTGGACTGATACTGGTTCTGCCATTTGTGGTAGATGCAAAGTGCGAGACTCTGAAGGCGATTGGTCGATCGGAGTAAAGTCTTGATTTCCCTGGTAATCGATCATGGCAACGAAGTCTTTCTTTTTTTTAATGATGTTTAAGCAGATTCGTGCTGCATATATAGAACCTATATATAACAGTCGGTTGGACTGTTATGAGCCTGCTTTCTGCGTTGGCGCAGCCCGTCGGCGGGTAACTAAATCTGTAAAAGACTTACTCAGATCCGACCGAGTTCTATTTTGCTGTTTTCTACCGCTACATAAGACTTACCCAAAGCTACCCAACTTTATACAAAGCTGGACTTTAAAGCTTACTTCCTGTTTCATCCTGGTAGTGTCGGCACTGGTCCAGTCCGCAGGCTAACTCCGCCTAACTGACGGTTTTTGACAAATTAATTGCTGCGTTCAAGTCACGGTAAATGACTTTGCCGCAATGGCTGCACTCAAACACCCGTTCCGAAAGAGAAAGTGTGTCTTTTTTCGTTCCACAATTAGAACAGGTTTTTGAGCTTGGGAACCAACGGTCAACTATTACCAACTTTGAACCGTACAACTTGCATTTGTAGGTGAGCTGGCGTCGTAACTCAAAGAAACCCATATCAGCAACTGATGCAGCTAGTTTATGATTAGCCATCATCCCGGATACATTCAAATCCTCTATGACTATTACACCGTGGTTTTTGGCAAGTAATGTCGTTAGTTTGTGCAACGTATCTTTACGGATGTTAGCTATCTTTCTATGCAGTCTAGCTATCTTGACTTGTGCTTTTTGCCAATTACTCGAACCGATGACTTTATGCCGATTCAACCATTGCATTCTTGAGAGCTTTGCTGCATATTTTTTGTAGGATTTAGCACCGATAACTACTTCACCTGTCGATAGAGTAGCCAATGCTTTAATACCGAGGTCAACTCCTACAATATTTGTTTGGCATGATTCTTGTTGTTCTACATCAAACCTGAAACTGATAAACCACCTGTCGGCAATCCGGGATATCGTGCAAGATTTAGTCAATACTTGCGGTAGCCTTTCATAAGTTTTAAGGATGCCAATTACAGGAACTTGGATTTTGTTGTTCCCGCTTATTTTGACTGTTCCTTCTAATGTGAAAGAATCTCGCCGTCCTTTTTTCTTAAACTTTGGTACGCCAGCAGTCTTTTTAAAACACCGTTTCCATGCTTCTCGCAATGCTATTAATGCGCTCTGCGGTGTAGATTTGCTGCATTCGTAATACCAAGCATTCTCTGATTTTACCATAACTACTAACAGTTTGTGCAGGTCAATAGCTGTAGGAAATTTGAGTTTTTCATTGGGATTGGCTTGATTGTGGTCGAGAATGTTTTTGGTTAACCACAGTCCCCAATTCCAAGCGTGACGCGCTACCCCACAATGTTTGGCTAGCAGTATTCGCTGTCGGGTATTGAGTTTTAATTCGGTTTTAAATCCGAGTAGCATGACATTCCTTTATTTGGAGCACGGCATATATTTCTTGCTTGCACTGTCTTATTGTGACCAATATCAGACACCGCAGCAAGTATGGAAAACCTAACAGAAGACAAAAGCTACCCACGATCGGGCGCATATGGGCAGCTTTGTCTAACAATCTAGTTACAGTTTCTAGCCCTTGGATCTGTGCGGGATGAACTTTAGCACCCTTGAGCAGATGAGGATAAATTCCATTTCCACTAATTTTGACTGTTCTGAGTTATGAAGCTTTTCTTGAGACCGCTTCGTGACACCTCTCTCCTAACTCTCTGATGTTTCTTATTTAAGTTTGTGATCCTGATAAAATTTTATTGTGATATAAATCATGCGATCGAGTGATGCCGATCGCAAAAATGAAAAATTAAAAAATCCTCCCTCAGGATCGATCTGAGAGTTACGAAGTTTTTGCTCGACTACTCATCGATCGCAAGTTCTAGAAGCGCTGAGCTAGTTCTATTGTTAAATTTATGGGACTTCCCTGCTTACTTATTTTGTGCTTCCTGTTGGGCTCGATCGCTATTTTGGCGATAAAGTACCGTCCGGTTAACAGCCGTTTCATAGCGGGGATGATTTGAGGGTACGGCGGCCATCAAATCCGAAGCTTGCTGCCACCTAGCAGCCACTACTAACCAATTTTCGCGAGATTGAGCGGTTTTGCCTTGGGCGGCTGCTTGCTCTGCCACCCGCACTGCTTGGGAAAAAGAGTCAACAGCAGAATTAGGATTTTCCTTAGAAGTTTTGACAGCAGGTGTTGCTTCTGAGGAACTGGGACTGGCAACTGCTTGGGTGGTGGCGGCTGTGCTGTTTGGCACTGGGGAATTGAGTCCTTTGTAGATGGCGGCCACCGCAGCCAGCAACAACACGCTCAAGCTGAGGCCGCCAACGATACCGCGCTTAAATTGCCGCGGTTGCTGCATCGATCGAGGAGCAGCGATTCTCGGTAAAGCTCGCTTGCCTTGAGCTTGGCGTTCCTGATGGGCGGTGGCCAAACGCTTGAACAAGTTCGGCTTTCTGAGTTTAATTTCTTGCGACCACAGCAATTGATTTTCAGGATCGCGGCTAATTTCTTCGAGCCACAGCAGTTGGTGTTCTCGCACCAGCCGGCTGTTGATGTTGACTCGGCGAATATTGCGGGGCGAGAGATTCTCCAAAATTTCTCGGATGCGATCGACCAAACTAGACTGTTCGAGCAGTTGGGGTGTTGCAGCTTCGCAGAGTAGTTGCAGTATCCCAGAAGCAAACACGGCTCTAGCTCTGACACCTACGTGTGCCAGTTGGTCGTTAAGGATTTGAATAATCGATGCAACGGAGCCCTCGCGAGCTTGCCGAGCAATGTCATCTATTTGATTCGCCATAACACTATATTGACGCTTCGCAATCTGTTAATTTTTAATCCAAAGTCTCGGATCGAATTTTTATGTATACACGTTATCACTGACAGTACCAGGTTAAAATGAACAGATGCAAATCTTGCATACAGATCCCACTTAACACGATCGCCACAGAATTGAGCGAGACAACAGGAAATAAACTATGGGTAAAGTAATTAGCGGTCAAATTTTTGTTGTAGATGACAACATCGACACAGATCAAATTATCCCAGCCGAATACCTGACCTTGGTGCCGTCGAAGCCGGACGAATACGAAAAACTAGGCAGTTATGCGATGATTGGGTTGCCCGATCGCTACGGCAAGTTTATGGAAGCCGGCGAAACCAAAACCCGGTATCCGATTATCATTGCGGGCGAAAATTTTGGTTGCGGTTCTTCGCGGGAGCACGCTCCGATCGCTCTGGGGGCTGCGGGCGTCACAGCGGTGGTAGCCTTGTCCTACGCGCGGATTTTCTTTCGCAATTGCTCGGCGACTGGCGAATTGTATCCGATCGAATCGGTCGATCGACTTTGCGACTCATTTGTAACAGGGCAAGAAGTGACGATCGACTTTGAGGGCGATCTAATTATCAACCACACTCAAAACCAGACTTACTCGCTCAAGCCTTTAGGAGATGTCGGGCCAGTAATTGATGCCGGAGGGCTATTTGCCTACGCACGCCAAACGGGAATGATTGCTGCTCGCTCTTAGGAATTAGAATTAAATAACTGACAATTGTTATTGTTTTTCTTGTGGGATGGGCGTCCCGCCCGTCTTTCCGGGACGGGCGGGACGCCCATCCCACAAATATGTACAAATTATTTAATTCGCGATGCTTAACTACTAAGGTAATGTAACAATCTAAGGTACTTGTGGCGCACCTTGCAAATCATTAATAAAATCTCAAATCGACTCGATAAAATTCAATAAAATCCGCTGGTGAGGAATGCCAAAAGGTCGCACATCACCAGACTTTTCAGAATAGCATTTACCAGCCCGAATATCGTCCACTGTCAACAACTGCATATCCCAACCCTCTTGCAAAACTAAATCGTTGACATCCGCAGTAAGTTGTGAGTGAAATACGTGACGCACAACATCTCCTTCGACATCGTGACAGAAAAAAGAAACAGTTGCAGGAGCATAGCCAATTTCCTCTACTAATTCCCGCAGCAGAGCCACTTGGGCAGTTTCTCCCGGTTCCAAGTGTCCGCCAAACAAAGCCCAATGTCCGGGATACCTGATCTGAGGAATATCGTCCCGCAACTGGCAGAGAAACTTGCCGTTTTTGTGTAAAATTGCGATCGCCACGTGAATTTGAGTCATAAGGAAGAAGGAAGAAGGAAGAGGGAAGAGGGAAGAGGGAAGAGGGAAGAGGGAAGAGGGAAGAGGGAAGAGGGAAGAGGGAAGAGGGAAGAGGGAAGAGGGAAGAGGGAAGAGGGAAGAAGTCATGTTTTGCGAGCTTAAGAACTCGCGCACAGCATCACTCATTAGTCAAGGGAAGAAGTTTGACTAGAGAGAGGTTCACCCAAATCTATAATAATAAAAACGAAGAAGCTTCTAAACTCGCCCCGGTCGAAACTTTGTTTCATCCTAAACTGTAAAATAAAGGAAAAAGCTCATAAACTCGATCGCGTTTCAGCACAAATAACCAAAGCCAAAGCGCCCAAGCGAAACTACAAACCTTGGATTGTCATCAAATACAGGTACTTAATTATTGAAAAAAAATTAGCGTGTAGTTATTTTGCTTTATCAGCCGCTGGAGTGCGGTTTAATTGTTCCATTTCCTCAATATAAACTTCACCTAAATCCTTGCCTGCCAATTCCTTCACGGTGATACTCTTAAAGCGGACTTCTCCCTTGAGCAACACTTCATCGCCAAGCTTAGGCAAAGCTTGCTTAGTTAAAATCCAAATCTTACCAGTACCGTCTTGAATTTGATAAGCCGCATTCCCCACAAACGGAGCGCGATTTTCTACCTTCCCTCGGAGATAAACTTCACCATCAACTTGTCGCTTTTGTTGAATGTCGCCAATGCTAGCAACATTCAAACCGAGATTGAGTTGAGACATGGGTACATTGCCACAACTGAGCAAACCGCTAGTCAGTATTAGCAATAAAGAGCCGATGGAGTATCTTTGAATCCAAACTTGCTGAATTATAGTAGTCATTTGTCAAATGATTTGAGATTTGAGATTGTGAGATACGACTTACTTTAACAGAATCCTGCTATACAAATACTAGACAAGTCTAGACATTTGCTTCTTACTTCATCGGGAGCATGGGAGCGGTTATCCCTCAGTAAGCTTTCACGTTTTAGCCAAGCGCGATAAATTAATTGCTGCATTCAAATCTCTGTCCATTGAATGACCGCAACTTCCACAGTTGTAAGTCCTTTCTTTCAGTGGCATATCTTGAATATGTCCGCAGTTTGAACAGGTCTTGCTCGAAGGAAACCAGCGGTCAGCAATGATTATTTCACAGCCAAACTTTTTAGCTTTGTATTCGAGTTGACGCTTGAATTCATAGAATCCACAATCAGCGATAACTTGAGCTAGCTTGTGATTAGACAGTAATCCAGAAACATTTAAATTTTCTACTACTATCGTTGCGTGGTTTTTGCCTAAGTAAGTAGTAATTTGATGGAGAGTATTTTTTCTGAGATTCGCTACCTTAGCATGATGTTTTGCTAACCTTTGTTTCGCCTTAAATCTATTGCTAGAGCCTTTGACCTTTCGGGATAACTCTTTTGACAACTTACGCAACTTATTGAGATGCGTTTTGTAATGCTTTGGGTTAGGGAAAACAACTCCTGTCGAAAGTGTTGCTAACTCTTTAACTCCTAAGTCAACACCCACCGCATCGTGTTGCTTTAGAGTTGGTTCATGCTCCTGTTCGTAGGCAAAAGCAATAAACCAACTGTCAGCAGTTCGAGATATCGTGATTGACTTGCAGGTGGTGTGAGGCAATCCGACCTGGGTTTTTACCCAACCGATTGTTGGTAGCTTTATGGACGTACCACCTACCGGAATTGGTTTACCACCTGCATCAATCGTGAAAGAATCATGATGCCCCTTCTTCTTGAATTTGGGATATCCACCTTTTTTTGAAAAAAATAAGGAGAAGGAATCACCAAGATTGTCGAAAGCATATTGAGTTATCTTCTGGCAAATTCCCGCTTCTTTAATCCATGTGAACTCAGGTTTTACATGATTGTTAAAGAATTTCTTGAGTAGGTATTTATTGGGCTTCAATCCATCTTGATAAAGGTTACTCCAAGTAGCCAATCCCCAGTTATAAGTAAACCTCGCTATTCCAGCGTGCTTGCTCATGACTGTTGCCTGACTCTTGTTTAGCTTTAACTTTGTTTTGATGGATAAAAGCATTGTTCGACCTCAACACGCTCATTTCTTTGTTCAATTTAGCGAGGCGATCGCATGGTACACCAGGATTTTGTCTATAAGTGTACCACTTTGTCTATTTAATCGCTAGCTAAGGACTAGCTCAGAATCGATCGCAAGTCAGAAATTTCTCTAGTGGAGTCCTTGACAGCCGTTAAGCTAAAATCTAAAATCGTCAGCCCCTAACCTAGAATCTACAATGGATGCCAAAACTGCTCAAATACTAGATGGCAAAGCTTTAGCAACAAAGATTCAAAGCGAGCTGAGCGATCGAGT
Source organism: Microcoleus sp. CAWBG58 (assembly GCF_020883045.1). Taxonomy (NCBI): domain Bacteria; kingdom Bacillati; phylum Cyanobacteriota; class Cyanophyceae; order Oscillatoriales; family Microcoleaceae; genus Microcoleus; species Microcoleus sp. CAWBG58. The sequence goes on from NZ_JAHRFA010000030.1 coordinate 75,764, forward strand.
CCGCGCCCTACAGCCCCAGATTGGGCGTCCTCCGGGACTTGCGGTGCTAATGGTGGGAGACAACCCAGCCAGCGCGGCTTACGTCCGCAACAAAGAGCGAGCCTGCGCTAAAGTTGGCATAGCTTCCTTTGGCCAGCATTATCCAGCAAACGCGACTCAAGCGGAACTCGAACTTGCAATTCATGCGCTCAACGAGGACGATCGAGTAGATGGCATTTTAGTACAACTTCCGCTACCAGAAAACCTAGATGCAATTTCGCTGCTGTACCAAATTGCCCCCGACAAAGATGCTGACGGACTTCATCCTGTAAATTTAGGCAGCTTAGTGCGGGGCGAGCAAGGTTTGCGGAGTTGTACTCCCGCCGGAGTGATGCGGTTATTGCAGGAATACCAGATTGATTTGAAAGGAAAAAATGCTGTTGTTTTGGGACGCAGTATTTTAGTAGGTAAACCGATGGCGTTAATGCTGTTAGAAGCCGATTGCACAGTTACTGTAGCTCATTCGCGATCGCAAAACCTAGAATCAATTACCAGCCAAGCCGATATTTTAATTGCGGCCGTCGGTCGCACCGAAATGATTGCAGCTAATATGGTTAAACCGGGAGCAGCAGTCATTGATGTTGGTATTAACCGCGTCGTCAATCCAGACGGTACTAGCCGTTTGGCTGGAGATGTAGATTTTGATGCGGTTAAAACAGTAGCCGGATCGATTACGCCAGTACCGGGAGGAATTGGGCCGATGACTGTTGCTATGTTGTTGGAAAATACGGTTGCAAGTTATAGCATCAAGTAGAAGTAGGGTGCGTCGCTGTGAGATTTTATATCGTAGTTGAAGATTGTCGATCGCGACGCACCCTACGGCTATTTCTTGACAGTAACAACGCGAATTCGGCGATAATCTGCACTCCAATTACCATCGCGGTAAAGGGCGGGCCGCAAACGTTCCTCAACTTGTTTAATTGCGCGCGATCGCACTTCTTGCGACAAACCCGACAAAAACCCGCCAGCAAACATCTCAATCCAATTTACCATACCAGCGGTGCCACCTTCTAGGGGAGTCGGGCGATCGAACAAAACCGCATAACTGACATCAAAACCCTGGTTTTCCAGCAGCAGAGCATACTCGCCGATGCTCGGAAAATACCAAGGATTAAGCGATTCAGGCTCCTCGCAGCCAATTTCTGACAAAACCTTCAAAAGCGCGCGGGCGATCGCTCCCACATTCCCCTTACCGCCAAACTCAGCCACAAAACGCCCTCCCGGCTTCAGCGCTTTTTCCACGCAGTCGATCGCAGCATCCGGCTGTTTTATCCAGTGCAAAACCGCATTAGAAAACACAGCATCTAACGGCTCTTCCACCTGAAAATTCCTCGCATCCGCAGCCACAAAATTAATGTGAGGATAATTAGATTGAGCCGTAGAAATCATCGCCAAAGAAGAATCAATACCTTGCACAAAAGCGCCACTTTCAGCAATCTTTGCAGTTAACTGTCCCGTCCCGCAGCCCAAATCCAGAATTTTTTCTCCAGCCTGCGGAGCCAGTAACTCTAAGAGCGATTCACCGTACTGCCAAACAAAAGCGTGTTGCTGTTCGTATAGATCCGTATTCCAAGAATCTTGTGTCATCATAACTACTCCAAACCTTTCTTTTCTCTCTCTGTGTTCTCTGTGTTCTCTGCGGTTAAAAAAAGCTCCTCCTTCCCAAAAGCGAGCGAATTATTTGCTAGCAAGTTGTGCGATCGCATTTTCATCAAGACGGCAAACCCTAATATTTTCCAAAATCCGCGCTCCCTGCTTTTGGTAAAAAGCAACTCCCGGCGCATTCTTCGCATTAACAGTCCATTCAATTCGCCCGCAATTCTTCGATTCAGCAATTTCTGCCAAATGTTTCAACAAAGCTGTACCGACACCCATACCGCGCATGGGAGCTTGCACAAATAAATCATCAAGCCACAGACAAGGCTGAGTCAACAAACTTGAATAGGTAGCATAAAACATCGCAAATCCTACCGCAGTGCCTGCAACTTCAGCAAATACTACCCGCACTAGCGCAGGTTGACTAAATAAAGCTTGCTGCAATCGTTCCGCGGTTGCTGCAAAAAAAGTTTTCGATCCATCGAATTCGCTTTTTTGCGCGATAAAAGTCAGAATTAGTTCCAAGTCTGCAAGTTCGGCTTCTCTAATTTTTATATCCAAATTAGCCATTGTTTAAATCTCAACTTCGACTATTAATCACTGTATTAAATGCCATCATTAATGTCCAATATCTTTTTGAATGACAACTTATACTTTTAAAATATTAATGATTGAGAAGCTATGGAACTGCGACATTTGCGTTACTTTATTGCCGTTGCGGAGGAACTGAATTTCACTCGCGCAGCGGAAAGACTGCACATGGCTCAACCTCCGCTAAGCCAACAAATTCAGCATTTGGAGGCAGAGTTGGGCTTTCAACTTTTTCGTCGCACCAAGCGGACTGTTATGCTAACGGAAGCGGGACAGGTTTTTTTTGAGGAATCACAGAAAATTCTGCTGCAAGTCGATCGCGCAATTCAACTCGGCAAACAGACAAGTCGGGGCGAACTCGGCCAACTCACTGTAGGCTTTGTGAGCTCCGCCGCCCACAATGTAGTTCCAGCTATCTTGCAGGCGTTTCGCACTCGGTTTCCCGCCGTCAAACTCGAACTGCACGAACTTACAACTAACGAACAATTGCAGCGACTGCGGGAAGGGCGCATTGATATCGGCTTCGTGCGCCCTCCGATCGAGGAAGATGGCATAAATTCCGAAATCGTTTTTCGAGAACCTCTGATCGTGGCGCTGCCAGAAACGCATCCGTCAGCCGATCGCGCTGTTATCGAATTGCGCGAACTTTCTGCCGAACCTTTCATACTATTTCCCCGTTCCCTAGCTCCAGGATTGTACGATCCGATCGTCAGTCTGTGTCAGCAAGCCGGTTTTAGCCCGATCGCCGGTCAAGAAGCGATTCAAATGCAGACAATTATCAGCTTAGTAGCCGCCGAGATGGGGGTGGCGATCGTCCCCGCATCAATGCAAAACTTCCAGCGCACTGGGGTTGTTTACAAACATTTACAAGAACCAAGTCCGATCGTCTCAATTGCTCTAATTTGGCGCGACAATCCCACGCCAGCGGTGCAGCGGTTTTTGCAGACAGCCAGAGACTTGTCAAGTCTTCAATATTAGGCAATTAGCGCTGTTTCATCACTTTAGCCATAGTATAATATTCCTGGGCGTTGCTGATTTACGGTATGAACGACTCAACGTGAAAAAATGAAACAAGCCAGTCAGTCAATCTTCTGAATTTTCAAGTTATCCATTTTCATACCCTGATTAAGCAATGCCTCATCTGTAACCCTTTATATACAGTATACTTCACAACAGCCAATAAAGACAGACTGACTGTCCTCAAAGGATTACAGCCGGGACGAGAACTGAGATTTATGCTAAATCCACTCTTCTTCTCACTAATTGAGGACTTCAAAATCCCGATTAAATGGCAAAACGCTCTCAAGCTATTACCTCAAGAAACAGTGTTGGGTGAGGAGGAGTTTAATCACCTACTTAGGGCTTGCTGAAAAAGTCAGAAAACAGCATTTGGAAAGATGAGTGAATTTGAACTCACCTCGGTGATATAACCCACATTCCGCAGATGTGGGTCAGATTTTTTTATCAGTTGTGAAAACTTGGAAGCCAAACGCTTTTGGGATGAAATTATGCAATGTTAGCGTTACAGAAGCTTGTTAAATTCAGCTAAATTAATTAATTTAAGATAATTGACTTTTCCTCACATATTCACATTGCTTTTTATCGCGATTAATCATTTTTTTAAGCATGGCAAACTATGCCAAGAGCAAATTAAGCTGTTGTGCATTTAAAACGCATATTGTATAATACAATATAACCATCTTTATAAAAAGTCAATGCCTAGCAAGAAATTCCTGAGTTCCGAGACAAGAGAAACTCTTCAACAAGTATTAAAGGA